>JARYLO010000151.1 GCA_029907605.1 Sedimentisphaerales bacterium | reverse complement strand
TGGCGGATCGATCAGTTGACCGATGGGACCTGGAGGATCATGCCCAAGGCAGTGCCAAACGCTGATGGCCCTATGGCCCTTACTGCCGCTGGTGTGACCACGCCATCACTAGCCAAATTCGACCCGAATAGTCCCAAGTTCCGCTGGCACCTGAAGGCTCCATAATAGGGCCGCTCTGGCGATTCACCGCCATGTCACTAATCTTGCCTTGGGAAAAGGGCTGTGCTCTGGAGCAATTGCTGCGTAATGTAGTACACTATCCGCAAGGGCTCCAGATGCGGTCGATCCCCCACCTTGGCCTACCTGAGCTTAGGGGATGTTCTTCTTCTCGACCTCCCAGCGATCCATCTTTGCCAATCCGCAAGGCTCACCCACGAACATATCTGCGGCCTTCTGATCATCCTTCAACTGCCATTTGAACCAGGCAGTCGCAACCTTTGCAAACTCCCCACCATGAGGCTGGGTGTAGGTGCCACCATGCCCTACATCCAGATTTGCCACCAACACGGGTACATGATTGATCCGGCGGAAATCGTCCATGCCGTTGTTGTAGGCAATGTCCCTCTGGCCACCAAGAATGTATATCACCGGTGAATGCAGCTTCGCCAGGTGATCCTTGGTCAGGCTGGGCATACCGCCTATCCTGCCACCAGGATTGCCCAGAATGCCGCTGTTGCAGACCATCACCGTCGTGATCCGTGGATCCGGGCCCACCTCCAGGGCCTGCAGCCCCCCGCAGGACATGCCCGCAACCGCGATCTTCTTGGTATCAAGCTTGTTGTAGTATTGGCTTGTCCTATCCTGGTTCTGCGCGATAGCCCAGTTGATAGCATCTATCAACATCGAAGACTGCGTTGGGCCACGCCCTCCACCTGGCTGTCCTTCTGAAGGCATCGGACCTATGGCGATCACCAAGAAACCATGGGATGCCACCGCAGATAAGAAGTTTATATGCCCTTGGGGGGAATTCGCACAAGCGCCATTGCCCCAGGCTATGATCGGCAGCTTGTTCTTCTGGCCAAAAACACTCAGATCCTTAGGGCGAAAGATCGTATGCGTCTGTAGCGTGCTGTCGGACACCATCACGGCCTTGTAGGGTCCTGTTCCGCCGTCCTCCACCGTACGGCTAGCGGTCTCCGTACACACTGGCTGCACATGGCTGTCCGTTCCCACCGTTCTGCAGCCGTTCAAGATCGCGACTATCAGCAGACCCATCATCACACCAGCATAACTCTGTTTCAAAAGGACCATGCATACTCCTTTCCAAGCGGTACCTTCACGTACGGCACAAGTGACACGTAACGTCAAACACCTCCACTGTCAACCTGGATCCACACCTTGCGGGTGGAATAGACAAGGGACATCGCACCTGCCGATCCTAGACCCAGGCCATTTGTAAGCAGTAAGGCCATACACCCTATCCAAGGCAACAAAAACGGTTGCAGATGGGAGGCGGTTAGGTTAACCTACCGGCTTCGATTGAATGAACGTTTCCTTGGTTTTTGAGAGGTCGATGATGAGTGAAGGTATAGACAGGCTTTGCATCGATACCATCAGGTTTCTTGCTGCAGACGCGGTCCAGAAGGCAAATTCAGGCCACCCTGGCATGCCCATAGGCATGGCACCTACTGCATATGTACTTTGGACAAGGATCCTCAGGCACAATCCAAAGGACCCCAGGTGGCCCAATCGCGATAGGTTCGTACTCTCTGCAGGCCATGGCAGCATGCTGCTTTACGCTCTCTTACACCTGACAGGCTACGACATGACCTTGGATGACCTGAAGGCATTCAGGCAATGGGGCAGCAAGACACCGGGCCATCCTGAATACGAGCCAGGGCTCGGCATAGAGGTCACCACAGGCCCACTTGGCCAGGGTCTGTCGAATGCGGTAGGCATGGCCATAGCACAGAAGTACCTGGCAGCGTACTTCAACCGCGAGAACTTTAGGTTATTCGACTTCAACATCTATGTGATCGCAGGTGATGGCTGCCTGCAGGAGGGGATCAGCTCAGAGGCCTGCTCTTTGGCCGGCCACCTGGGCCTGGACAACTTGGTGGTGATATACGATGACAACCATATCACTATAGATGGCCCAACAGACCTGTCTTTTACAGAGGACGTGGTCCGCAGGTTTAAGGCCTACAATTGGAATGTGATCGAGGTACCTGGCGACGGCACCGATATCGTGGCCATAGAGAAGGCCATACGCAGGGCAAGAGCCTATAAGGGCGGGCCAACGCTGGTCAAGATCAGGACGCATATCGCCTATGGCTGCCCAGGCAAGCAGGATAGCCATGAGGCACACGGTGCACCGCTGGGCGAGGAGGCCATCCGCCAGATGAAGCAGGCCTTCGGATGGGACCCGGACAGGCAATTCTATGTGCCGCAAGAGGTATATGACCACATGAGGACCTGCATAGATCAGGGCCAGAAGGCACAACAGGCCTGGCGAAGGCTCTTGGATCGATATGCAAAGGCATATACTGACCTGGCCAAACAGCTTCAGGATGGCATCGAAGGCAGGCTCCCAGTTGATATCGACAGCCTTCTACCCAAGTTCGACCCAACAAAGCCCATCGCCACTAGGGCAGCGTCCGGCAAGGTGCTCAATGCCCTCATGCCGCACCTGCCGCTCATACTCGGCGGATCTGCGGACCTGACCCCATCCAACAACACCAGGTTCGAAGGGGCAAAGGACTTCCAGAAGGGCCAATACGACGGCCGATACATCCGCTTTGGCGTCAGGGAACACGCCATGGGTGCCATCCTCAATGGCATCTCCATCACCAAGCCCTTACGGGCATACGGCGGGACGTTCCTGGTCTTTAGTGATTACATGCGGCCGGCCGTCCGAGTGGCCGCTATGGCCAAGTACCCATCCATATTCGTCTGGACCCACGACAGCATAGGGGTAGGAGAGGATGGCCCTACGCACCAGCCGGTAGAACATGCAGCAGCATTGAGGGCCATACCAAACCTATTGGTCTTTAGGCCTGCAGACGCAAACGAGACCGCACAGGCCTGGAAGTACATCCTCCAGCATGCCGACGGGCCTGCGGCACTGCTGCTGACCAGGCAGGCATTGGACGTACTGGACCAGACAAGGTATGAATCAGCCAGCGGCGTTGCAAGGGGGGCATATGTATTGATTCGACAGGATCAGCCGGATTGTCTTCTGCTGGCCACTGGTTCTGAGGTCCACATCGCCTTGGCTGCTGCCCAGAAGCTGGACCAGGAGGGTATAAAGGCCCAGGTAGTCAGCATGCCCTGCTGGGAGCTGTTTGAGGCCCAGCCGCAGTCCTACAAGGACCAGGTCCTGCCGCCTCACTGCAAGGCGAGGGTGGCAGTGGAGGCCCAGGTGGGACTTGGCTGGCATAAGTGGATCGGCGACCATGGGATCTTTGTAGGGATGTCTACGTTCGGTAGGTCAGGACCCTACAAGAAGTGTTACGAAGGCTTTGGCATCACTGCAGATGCGGTGGCCGAGGCTGCAAAGAGGTCTATTGCCTCTTGTAGATCATAGCACCGCTGACAATAGGTGAATGTGGCCAACCAGTCGTGT
Source organism: Sedimentisphaerales bacterium (assembly GCA_029907605.1). GTDB lineage: Bacteria > Planctomycetota > Phycisphaerae > Sedimentisphaerales > Anaerobacaceae > DTPU01. The sequence continues at coordinate 1,254 of JARYLO010000151.1, read as the reverse complement.
AAGGATCGCACAGGCCACAGCGGCATAGCAACCGCCCTTGTCGCGACAGGCATACTGCTCAGTAGGATCGCAGGCCTGGTCAGGGAAAGGGTCTTTGCCCACTTCTTCGGAAACACCATGGCCGCAGATGCATTCAGGGCAGCGATCCGCATCCCCAACTTCCTGCAGAACCTATTCGGCGAGGGCGTACTGTCTGCCTCATTCATACCTGTGTATTCACAGTTGCTGCAACGCAGGCAGACTGAACAGGCCAAGGCGCTTGCCAATGCCGTTGCAGGGATAATGGGTCTACTGATCTCCATCTTGGTGCTGGTAGGTCTTGTTGCCGCCCCCATCCTGACCGACCTATTTGCCCCAGGCTTTGCTGGTCAGAAGCGCCAACTGACCATAACACTGGTGCGGATCCTGTTCCCTGGCACAGGGATCCTGGTTCTTTCATCGCTATGTCTTGGGATCCTCAATAGCCACGGCCGTTTCTTTCTGTCCTATGCAGCCCCAGTACTCTGGAATCTGGCCATCATCGCAAGCCTGATATACCTTGGCCCACGCACAGAGCTGCCTGCCCTTGCTGCCTTTACCGCATGGGGGGCGGTAATTGGCAGCATACTGCAGATAGGCATCCAATTACCACATGCGATCAGGTTGGCCTCTCTATACAGGCCCTCATTGTCATTCCGCACACAAGGGGTAAGGGATGTCTTGACAAACGCCATACCTGTTACCATCAGCAGGGGCATCGTCCAGGTAAGTGGATACATCGACTCCATCATTGCCAGCTTCCTTCCGACCGGTGCGGTCTCTGCCCTTGGGTATGCACAGACCCTTTATCTGCTGCCAGTAAGCCTTTTTGGCATGTCCGTATCCGCCGCCGAGCTGCCTGCACTCTCTAGGGAGACCGGTCAGGCCGAAAGGCAGTTGGAACAAGTAAGGGCAAGGCTGCAGGCAGGGATCAGGCGGATCCTGTTGCTGATAGCACCATCTGTGAGCGGCCTTGTAGGGCTAGGCGATGTAGTGGTCTGCGCAATATACAGGTCCGGCAGGTTCGGCCCGGATGACGCTAGGTATGTCTGGGCGATACTTGCGGTTGCATGTATTGGGTTGCCGGCATCCACCCTATCTAGGCTATACTGTGCTGCATTCTACGCCCATAAGGACACAAGGACGCCCCTAAGGTATGCAGTAATAAGGGTCCTGACCTCTACGCTCTTGGCCATACTACTGGCGATCTACCTACCTAAGATACTACGACTTGCC
>JARYLO010000150.1 GCA_029907605.1 Sedimentisphaerales bacterium | reverse complement strand
ACCACAGGCTGCCTCTGTCCTATCTCCGAGATATACATGGCCAGGTAGTTACGCAGCAGGCCTGCGTAGTAGAGCTGGACCGCGGTCCTGCCCAGGAGGTCCTCGGGCCAGGGCTGGTCCGCGAACCACCTGACCGCACTCTCGTACTCATGCAGGCCGGTCCGAAGCCTGACGATCTCGATCATGGCCTGTGTCTGCTGTTGGCTGTCCCGGTCCTTGCGTGCCTGCTCGAGGATCTGCTCGAGGGGCCTCAGTGCCTCCTGGTATCTCTGCTGATCCTGTAGTCTGTCTACCTCCTTCCGCAGCGGCGACCGCTTACCTGTCGATTGGACAACAGGCAGGACCTCGGCAGCAGGCTGTGCAGAGCAGATCTGCCAGGATAGGATTGCAGTTAACAAGACTACATGCTTGGCATGCTCGCACATATCTGACACCCCTTGTCAAAGATACTGGATTCCCAGCCCACAAGTATACCGATCTAGTTTATTTAGTGGTACTGATAATGCCTTAGCCCAGCACGGTGGTCTTCAGAAAGCTGGACATGCCAAGACCACCTACTGATTGACGTTCAAGATGGCCAAGGTTACCCTGGGTAAGAGTTCCACAAGGACCTTGATCAGGAGGTCAATTATGCGATGGTTAATGCCTGCCTTAGGACTGACGATCTCACTGATCCAGATCTGCATAGCTGGCCCAAGGGATCAACTCTGGCAGCAGGTCTATGAAGCCAGGGCAAAGGGCCTACCAAGGACGGCTATATCCTATCTGGAGCAGATCATCCCCGCTGCCATCTCAGATCAGGCCTGGGCAGAGGCCACAAAGGCCGTGTGCCTGAAGGTAGTGTACGAGTCCCAGATAGAGGGCAACAAGCCCGAGGAGCGGATCGCCAGACTACAGCCCCTGATAGAGACCGTACCTGAACCGATGAGGCCATGCATGGAGGTGGTATTGGGCCATTGGTATGTCCAGTATTTCTCTGCCAATCGCTGGCGATTTTTGCAGAGGACGGCAACCGCCCAGCCACCAGGCCAGGATATCACCACCTGGGACCTGGCCACCATCCTCAAGGAGGTAGACAGGCACTACACCGCTGCGCTATCTGCCCAGGCCTTCCTAAAGGCCACGCCTATCCAGGCATTTGATGATCTTATCGAGAAGGGGACTGTCCCTGATAGTTACAGGCCCACCTTGTATGACTTTGTGGTCTTCGAGGTACTTGGGTTCTACAGTGCCGGCGAGATGGAGGTAGTCAGGCCCCAGGATGCCTATGACCTGCCTGCAGACAGCCCTATATTCGATCCTGTAGAGCAGTTCTTGGCATGCCAGCCTGAGGCCATAGACCAGGAATCGGTCACAATAAAGGCCATAAGGCTATACCAGTCCTTGCTGCAATTCCATAAGGATGATCCAGATCCTACTGCATTCATAGATGCAGACCTGCATAGGTTGCAATTCGGATATAACCGTGCTGTAGGACCTGAAAAGACTGAAAGATACATAGCTGCACTACAGGTCTTTGCGGATAGATGGGCCTGGCACGAGATCTCCGCCATGGCCATCTATTACTGGGCGAGCGCAGTCAATGCCCAGGGAGACCCGCTTTCTGCATATCAGATCGCACAGCAGGCCATAACCTCATTCCCTGAATCCATTGGTGGCCAGTTGTGCCATAACCTAATTCAGGATATCACTGCCAAGTCTCTTTCCATAAAGACCGAATGGACCTGGACCAGCCTACCTGCCCAGATTCAGGTCCAGTACAAGAATCTGACCAGCGTCCATTTTCGTCTAGTGCCTTTCAAGGTGGAGTTAAAGTCGGATAGACCATATGACTTGTGGTATCTGGACAAGGACCAACTGAAGGCCTTATTGGATCAGCAGCCTGTGCGTGCTTGGTCTTCGACCCTGCCGCAGACGGCCGATTTCAAGGGACGGATAATCTCGCTTCCAGCCCCCTCTGGGTTAGGGCCAGGCTTCTATTACCTGATAGCCAGCAGCGCCCCTGATTTCAGGGAGGACGACAACGTTGTCAGCTACACCCCTGTTTGCGTAACAGACCTTGCCGTTGTTATACGGCGGGGTGACTCAAAGTTTGAGTGCCTGGTTGTCGGGGCAGACACTGGAGCCCCTGTTGTCGGGGCTAAGGTCTCCACTTGGCAATGGGACTGGGGCATAGGGGGCTGGCTTCGCGGTGGAATAGGCCAGACAGATGCCAACGGCCTTGCGCAGATACAGTGGGAGGTCCTCACTGCAGCTACTTATGGTAACTGGGTGGTGGTCGAACACAATGGCAGGTGCCTGATCAGTAGGTGGCCCCATCCGGACCCTAGTTCGGCGGACCATGGGCGGCGGATTGAGAAGACATTGCTTTTCACTGACAGGGCCATATATCGGCCAGGTCAGACCATAATGTATAAGGGGATCTGTGTTAAGGCATACCAGGATGTCGCTGACTACAAGACGCTTGCAGGTATACATCTGAGCGTGGGCCTTTACGATGCCAATGGGCAGATAGTTGCCACCCAGGAGCATGTTACCAACGACTATGGGTCCTTTAGCGGGAGCTTTACCGCACCTGAGGATAGGTTACCAGGGGTAATGTACATATCAGTGCAATCAGGCCCATCTGGCAATACCAGCATCAGAATCGAAGAATATAAGAGGCCCACCTTTATGGTCCAGCTTGAACAGCCACAGGATCTGCCAAGGCTAGGACATGCCTTGAGCGTAACCGGCAGGGCAGTGGCATATACAGGTGCTGCGATAGATGCTGCCCAGGTGCGATGGAGGGTTGAGAGGCGGACCAGGCTGCCTTTCTGGTGCTGGTACATCCCGTATCCTATCGCACAGGCGATCGCATATGGTTCGGCATTGACAAGGGCAGATGGTTCGTTCTCGATCGATTTCGAGGCCAAACCAGATCTTTCCATACCTGAATCGAGCCAGCCGGTCTTCGAGTTTATTATCTATGTAGATGTGACGGATTCGGCAGGCGAGACCAGGTGCAAGTCCATAACCATACCCATCGGCTATACGACAATTGAGGCCGAGATCCAGGTGGGCCAGTGGCTTACGGCAGATCGGCCAGTAGGATTGACCATAGTCACCAGGTCCGTTGCAGGCCTCCCAGAGTCTGCAAGTGGCCTGCTGAGGGTATACAGGCTCAGACAACCGGATGCCGTCGTTAGGCCAAGCCTATTCTCGCAGACCCAAGAGGATCAGTCTGATCCGAATACCTGGGACCTAGCAGAACAGGTCTATGAAGGTCCACTCCAGACCGACGGGGCAGGCAGATGTACAGTGCATGTGCAACTGCCTACCGGCAGCTTCAGGGCAGTGCTTTCTTCGCAAGATCCGTATGGAAAACCTATCACAGCCATGCTGACATTCCATGTGATAGATCCAGATTGGGAGCATTTCCCGATCAAGGTTCCATTCTTTGTGGCTGCACCGGCCTGGACCCTGGAGCCTGGCCAGGAGTTCATATGCCTCTGGGGCACTGGCTATCAGACAGGCCAGGCCTTTGTAGAGATTGAATGCAACGGCAAGGTCCTACAGTCTGGCTGGACAAGACCTGATCGCACACAGCAACTGATCCGCCAGCCGGTGACCGAACAGGCCAGGGGCGGGTTTACACTTAGAATCACGTTTGTGCGCCAGAACAGGGCATATCTATTCCAGAGGGTAGTGGATGTGCCGTGGACGAACAAGCAACTATCGATCAGGTGGGAGCACTTCAGGTCCCTGTTAGAGCCAGGCCAGCACCAGAGCTGGTCTTTGGTCATAAAAGGCCCAGATGCCCTAGGTGCTGTGGCAGAGGTCTTGGCAGGGATGTACGACGCATCACTAGAACAATTTGTCAAACATGCTTGGACTAACCTGTCTTCATTGATGCGCCGCGAGCAGGTCAGTATGATAAGTACCTTCGATAATGTGGCAGTGTCACTGCTTTGGGGCCTTGGCGATTGGGATAGGGACTACTGGCCTGTGGCGCTGAGTTACCGCCAGTTTGTAGACGACATAGAGGCCTATATCCACTGGCCAGGCGGCATCATAAGTGTGGCAAGGGGAGATGGTGGGACAGGGGGTGCGGAAAAGACTACCTCCACTGCACAGGCATCGACGAACACGGAGACCCTCGATCTTTCGCAATATACCACCAGAAAGGATCTCAGTGAGACGGCCTTCTTCTACCCGCATCTTATCTCAGATAAAGAAGGTCTGGTCCGCATAGAATTCACCATGCCAGAGGCGTTGACGCAATGGAGGTTCATGGCCCTTGCACATGATAGGCAGCTTCGAAGTGGATATATCACAGACACGGTTGTGACCGCAAAGGACCTGATGGTCCAGCCCAATCCCCCCAGGTTTGTCAGGGAAGGGGACCAGATAGAGTTTACGGTCCGGGTCTTCAACCAATCCCCCACCAGACAGACAGGTCAGGTCATGCTCTCGTTGAGCGATGCCTGGACCGGACAGCCCGTGGATGCGTCGGTTGGCAACACATCGCCCGTACAGTCCTTCGATACACCAAGCGGCGGGTCCCAGGCATTCGGATGGCGGTTGACCATACCTGATGGCTGTGGCGTATTGGTCTACAAGGTGATCGCTGCGTCAGACCGTCTCAGTGATGGCCAGGAGGCGTATCTACCTGTACTGAGCCGCAGGGTCCTTGTGATAGAATCTCTACCCATAAGCGTCAGGGGACCTCAGACCAAACACGTTGACCTTCCAAGCCTGCTGAATAGCGGCCAGTCCGATACCCTGCGTCACCAATCTTTGACCGTGCAGGTGACCTCACAGCCTGCCTGGTATGCGATGATGGCATTGCCATATCTGATGGAGACGCCAACCTATTGTATATACCAG
>JARYLO010000014.1 GCA_029907605.1 Sedimentisphaerales bacterium | reverse complement strand
ACTGAAGGTAGATGGCGATAGCATGATCCCAACCTTGGCCATGGAAGGCATTGCAGGCCCAGATCAGACAGATGCCAAGTAATAGATCAGTGTACCAAATACACCTGGCAGTAGCGGCAGTTGTCCTGTTGTTGTCGGCCTTTGGCTGTAGGAGCATGGCCCCCAAAGGGCAAATACAGCCAACTGGACAACCAGAGCCCAATATACCTAAAGAAGGCCTTGCAGTAACACAGACCGCCCAGCAGCCCTGCCAGGTGCAGGCCTGCCTTCACCTGGACCAACTGGCCCCTCAAACCGCCATTAGGCTACTGACAGGGCTTGGCATTGCGGTTGATTGCAATGCCAGTTGGACAAATGTACTGCAACTTACAGGCAGCCCACAGGCAATCGCCCAGGCAAGGGAGGTCCTGGGCATTATAGAAGACCAGATGGCTGCTGTTGCCAGGCCTGATTCTGATGTACAGGTCATAATCCAGGGGCCTGCAGATCTAGATAAATCCCATCAGGACCAAACCCCACAGGTCCCTGCGGATGCCAAGCCTCAGCAAGCCCCTCCAGGCCCAATGATACAACAGGCCCAGCAGGCCTCAAGATCGATAGCTACCACCGAACCTGGTCAGGCCAAGACCGTTGAGATATCGATAGGCCCTCAAGGGCCACCTTCCTCCAGGCTGCCTATGCCAACAGAGCCCAATCTGCCAAATGGCAGTGATGATGTGGAGTTGGTCTTGCCTGATAAACTGACATTGATGCAGCTTATAGAGCTGGCAAGTGAGTATCTGCAGATAGACTACATCTATGACCCAGTCAAGCTCAAGAATGAGCCTATCTCTATTAGGATGCACGGTAAGTTGGCAGGAAAAATAAAGGTAAGGGATCTCTATGAGCTGCTTCAGTCTGTACTTCGGTTCAAGGGCCTTGTGATGACAAGGGACAAGGCCAACCTGGTCTGGATCGTACCTGCCAGTGAGGCACTAGAGGCAGGGCCTGCCATTGTAGATCCCAATATGGATACTGCCATAGGCCAGACCGTTGCCACCATTGCATTGCAGATCGAGTATACCGATCCAGCTGGCGTCAAGGCCATGCTGGAGGGATTGAAGGTACCTATCGCCATATCCCAGGCAGGCAATAGGTTGCTTGTGACCTGCTACCGATCACAGATGGACCGGATAGAACGCTTGGTAGGCATGCTCGATACACCTGGCAGGCCAAGGGTATTCAGGTCCAGGCAACTAAGATACACATCTGCCAAGGATATGGCAGAAAAATTGACCCAACTGGCAAGACAGATAGAGGGTACCTACGAGCAAACTACCCAAGAGGAAAAGAGGCCCTTTAGCGAGCTACTAAAATCGTCAAAGACAGCCGAGACCGCCGCCACCTCTTCAATAAGCACCACCCCTTCAAGGCCCTACATAGAGCCCGATCAGAGGACCAATAGGCTCCTGATCATAGGCCAACTGCACCAGATCGCCACCATAGAGGCCTTGATAGACCAACTGGATCTATCAGCCCCTGATACACACAGGCTCGCTATCTATCCTGTAAAGAACATTGAGGCAAGCAAGGCTGCTTCTAAGCTAAACCAACTGGGCCTAACGAAAGCATGGCAACCAGCCCCTATGCCTTCCGATCAATCTGGTCAGGGTAAGTCCGCTGTATCGGATCAGTATACCCAGCCAGGCCAATGCAAGATGGTCGCACTTGAATCTGTAAATGCACTGCTTGTATGGGCAGACGATGAGATGCACAATAGGGTCTTGCAGGCCCTTAGCCTGATAGATATGCCCACAACTGACCTAAGGTCCTTGCGGCTCTACAGGCTAAGACGCATAGATGCATCCATGCTGGAAAAGAAACTCAAGGACCTGCAGATCATACCAAAGGATGGCACTACAGCCATACCTACCCCTGCCTCACCTGCTACAGGCCCATCACAACCAGACCAACAGGCAGCCCAGCTTGTATCTGCAAACATAAGCCCTCAGGTCTCTGTAGTAGAGTCCATAAACGCCTTACTGGTAAGGGCTACTGATGATATTCACAACCAGATCCAATCCATAATAGAACTTCTGGACAAGGACCTGCCACAAGAGGCCATACCATATCAGATATACTTCCTTGAGAATCAATCACCACAACAATTGGCAGAGGTCCTTGGCAAGATCGTTCAGCAGACCATAGCCAATAAGGATACCAAGATAGAAAGGCCCATACCAAGCCCTGAGGACCAGATCATCATAGTACCTGATCAGGCCACATTCTCATTGATCGTATATGCAAGCAAGAAGAACCAGCAATGGATAGAGGGACTGATCAGGCAATTGGATCGCAGGAGGCCTCAGGTATTGATAGACGTGACCCTTGTGGAGATCAGAAAGACAGACCAATTCACATATGACCTATCCATGGCTGCTACCAGGTCTCAGCAGGCACCTAGGCCTGCAGGTACCATCTGGGACCCCAATGCACCCACCCTGCAGGTCATATCAGGCCAGTTCACAGGCTTCTACCTGGATAGTCATATATCTGCACTACTGGTGGCAGTAGAGAGCAAGAACTACGGCAGGGTCTTGGCTAGACCAAAGATCCTGGTCAATGACAACGAAAAGGGCGTCATAAAGACCACAGAGACCACATATGTCACAAAGAGGTCTTCCATACCCGTCAGTACCGGCGCTGCAGGCCAGCAGAGCACACTGATAGAGACCGCCGTGGACTATCAGGGCTATGATGCTGGGGTGACATTGGAGATCACACCGCACATAGGAGAGGGCAATCTATTGAGGCTGGAGATCGCTGCCACCAGGTCTGACTTTGCCAGGACACCCCAGGATAGGCCCCCTGACAAGATAAGCAGTGACCTGAACACCGTTGTTACCGTACCTGATCAGAGCACCATCATCCTAGGTGGCATGCTCAAGCTCAATCAGACAAGGGGTGGATCGAAGGTGCCGATCTTGGGGGACCTACCTTTGGTAGGGTTGCTATTTAGGGGCATATCCAACACAGACACACAAAGTAGGCTCTACATCTTTGTCAGGGCACAGATCATAAGGCCAGATGGCCTGGAGGACCTGCAGCGTATATCAGATATAGACAGGCAATCCTTTCAGCAGGCAGAGCGCCAATTCCAGCAATACCCAGACATACCTGGCATCCAGCCCAGACCCACAGAACCAAGGGAGGTCCTGGACACAAGGTAGCGAAAAAGCTTTCTATGTCTTTCTGATAATAGAGGCAATACTCTTTGCAAAGTATGTGATGATGATGTCTGCGCCTGCACGCTTTATGGCAGTACAGACCTCAAGCATCGCAGGTTCGAGCTCCAATAGGCCTGCCTTGGCCGCGCTATGGATCATCATGTACTCGCCACTGACATTGTATGCGGCAATGGGGCAATCGAATCTTTGCCTTGCCCTGTAGATGATATCCAGATACGGCAATGCTGGTTTTATCATCACAATATCTGCGCCCTCCTGGATGTCTAGGGCGATCTCTACCATGGCCTGATCTGCACTGGCTGGATCCATCTGGTATGTCTTTCTATCCCCAAAAGCAGGGGCTGAATCCGCTGCATCTCTGAATGGCCCATAGAATGCGGATGCAAACTTGGCTGCATAGGACATGATGGCAACGTCCTGAAAGCCGTTGCGATCCAGGGCCTGGCGTATCGCCGATACCCCGCCGTCCATCATGTCTGACGGGGCCACGATGTCGGCCCCAGCCTGTGCATGCGACAAGGCCACCTTTGCAAGGACCTGACATGTGGAGTCATTGTCGACCTTACCATCCTTGATCAGGCCGCAATGACCGTGGTCCGTATATCCACATAGACAGACATCTGTAATGACAACAAGGTCTGGGGTGACTGCCTTTATGCTGCGGATCGCCTGCTGGACAGGGCCATCTGGGTCCCAGGCCTGTGAACCTGCGGGGTCCTTCTTGGAAGCAAGGCCAAACAGTAGGACCGCTGGTATACCCAGCTCACATACGCGCTTTGCTTCCTGCCCAACCAAATCCGGCGATAGATGCATGCAATCGGCCATGGACGGGATGGGTGAACTCAGAGCCTTTCCTGCCTTGACAAAAAGTGGGTAAACCAAGTCGTTAACAGATAGCTCTGTCTGTCTGACCAACCGACGTATGCCGTCACTAGCGCGTAGACGTCTTAGCCTTGTCTGCGGGTATGCCATCGTCTTTCTCCTAGAGCTACAAGGGCCTTGGATCAGACAATAGCTAACCGCCAGAAAGGCACAGGTCAAGTACAGTTATTGCGAGGGTTCGTAGCCACAGGCCCAGGCAAAGTAGCTGGTCCACTCACCGCTTATCGTACAAAGCCATGGGTCTATCGGATTATTCAAGCATGGAGAGTACCTGCGTGCCTCCAGCAATGACAATGAGCAATACCCGCTTGGGGCCTCTTCGCAGCCGTAAAGGTCCCAGTATATCCAGTAGTTACCTATGCATATGTAATTGACCCAATCGCAATAGAAGATGTTGAACCTTTGGAGCTGATCAGTACATGTATAGCCGCTTGCACCCACGATCATCCTTGTCCGATCTTCTGATACCTCCTGGCCCGAAACGGATACATGTGGCCCTGGAGCAACCACGATCGCCAGGCGATCCTCCCATTGCTCGGCCACAAATCTCTTTCTATCCACAGGATACAGGATCAGCCTGGACATAGGATCCACAAGCCAAAGGGCATCGTGATCTGCCCTTGCCAGCAGGACAAAGTGCCGTCTGCTGGGCAGGTATAAGATCGCCTGGAAATCGCGAAGGTGGTCTAGGCCGTTCGGATCCAACCTAAAGGCCTTACAATCAAGACCTGCAGACCTGGCAGATTCCAAGAGCTGGTCGAGACTGACCTGGCCTTGTTTGGCCGCTGACAATGCCAACTGCTTGCCCTGGAGCCGTGCGGCCAGCCAAAGACAGGCTTGACCGCAGTTGGCAGGCCCTGCAGCTAGCACATCTTGGACCGCTACCAATAACCTATCTGTGTCCAACAAGGGGGTATATTGATACATCAAGCCAACCGCCCCAGGTTGCGGTGGGATGAAGCGCACCTGGGCCTTAGGCTCGAACCTCACCTTCATCTGAGCCAAGGTGGGCCTGGTAGGGTCTATGGTCTCAATACTCCACTGGTCATAGCCCAAGACCCTGCCACTTACAGGATCGCGTTGCTGGATGTATATAGACCTTGGTACCCAACGCCTACCCACAAGGATGTGATCCTGGTAGGTGATAGAGGTAACAGGTCCTTGCGTGGGCTCGATGACCGCAGAGAGGGCGTAGAGCTCCTTACCTTCCATCAGCAGCCTTATACTGGTGCCGCTGGGCCACCGGATCTGTAACCTCAAAAGCAGACGCCCCTCCGAGGTCTCCTCAGATACCGTACATGCGGCCTGGGCCAATGACTGAGCAGTCAATAGGCCACGGCCCCATGTCAGGATCCCTGCGGTCAGCGGCCCATTTACGGCATGTTCGACCAGCCCACTTGTGTCCACAGTGGCCTTGTTTACTGGCAGGAAGTAGCTGGTGTAGGCCTGCCCGTCCCAGGTAAAGACCCTGGTCCTATTCCACTCAGACCTGAAGGCATCGCACATAGGATTGGCCGCCAGGGTACTATCTGGCTGTATGGAATCCCTGCGGTCAAGCAGATCTATCTGCCAATAGAAGGCCTGGCCATCATAGCGTACGGTCTGCCTGGAAGTTACTGTGCACTGGTTGAGCCAACTGTACGTGACATTAAAGGGGATCGCCTCTAGCATCTGCCGCTTCAATGCAGGCCAGGCCTCTACAGATTCAGGCCCTGCATTGTAGGCCTGCAGGGCCTCTTGTACCGATCGCGCTACCATGGCCATATCCTCCGTACGGCTGTTACGGTAATGGATGTGTAGTGCAGTGAGTGTACCTTCGTCCAGCCATGTGGTAGAGCTGTCCGCAAGCAGGCGGTCTAATATCGCCTGACAATCCAACCCCGGCTCAGTAGCCATCAGAAGGATCGATATTATCAGTGATAAGACGGTGTACATAGCAGACTCCTTTCCACTAGGTCCAAAGAGTAGAGCCATTCTCAGGGCGGACTATGGACAGGAAATGAGATTACTTGGACCGGTCTAGCCAGTGACGCGCAAGGATGGCCAGGTCCAGGGGGCCGATGTATCCATCTTGATCAAGGTCTGCCTGGGTCCCGGCCTGGCGCCATGAGTGCCCTACGATAGCCAGGTCCTTTCCCGACACCCGCCCATCCTTGTCCAGATCGCTGTTTGGATCGTGCGTGAATACGAAGACCTTTGCAGGCGTAAAGTAGCTCAGCGAGAAGTCATAGAACTCCACCTGACAAAGACCCTGCCCTTGAGCAATGTAGTCTATGCAGAACCACCTGCCTTCTCGGGCGTCGTCAGAGCCGATGAACTGGAAGCCAGCAACCTGCCTGGTCCCAAGCCACCCGGCCATGCGCCACACCCTCGCTGACCGGCCGGCCTCAGGGTACCGCGAGCCGGCCCAATCCATGGTCAGATCGTTGAAATCCCTGGCCACTAGACAGCCTCTCAGGTCCTCTGGATTAGTGACAAGCAGGCAACCCCCTTGCCACAGCCCTGGCATATCACTAGCGATAACAAAGGTAAGATGAGCTGATACCATCAAGGCACGGCTGCCTATCACCTCCCCATCCAGATCCAAAGGTGTATTTGCATCCGACCAGAAGATGCAGCAGTCCACACCCCCATGTGCCACTGAAAGTGCCGTCACCAACACTAGATGGGTTGCTAGTCTCGGTATTGCCATAAGCATACCAGCCCACTATAGGGCTGATTATATCTGAATTGACTGGATGAGCTCAATAAGGATTGTCTAGAGGCTAGAGATTATCTAGATTTACTCAACTCCTTGACCCCAAAAGGCCCCATACCACCTCTGAATGTGGTTACCTCGGGCTTATCAACAACCCTAGTATGATCTGCAGATGGTCGTCCTTTCTTGGTGAGCAAGGCAAATGCCCTGCGGACCAGCCATATCAGACCTATGGCCAGCCATGCCGCTGCAAGGAATCGCAGCACCCCGCGGGCAGGCCTCGCCACAGGCCTTGTCTGTGCGGATCTGGTCTCGGCAAGGGCTACATTGTAAGCTGACGCGATCTTTTGAGCTGTGTATTGGGCACAGAGGTAGATGGCCTCAGGTAGGTCCTTACTGCTGGCATAGGATTCGAATCTCTCCGGCAGTTCATCCTTGAAAACGGGGGGCAGGACCTGGAATAGTTCTGTCCCATAATCGATGCCCAGGACCTTCTCTTTTGCCACATAGACCATCAAGACCCCACGGTCGCTACCCTTCCTCCTGATCCCCCAGGCCATGGCCGTCCTCGCTGCATATCTGGGTAGGTCAACACCGCTGGTGTGCTCTACCGTTAGGACGACAAAGGGGATGCCAGTGCGAAGCTCAAAGGTCTGTAGGAGCTCGTTGAGCTGGTCCTCGGTCTTGTCGTCAAGTACTGCCGCATAGTCTGCCACATACCGCACTGGGGCCGGCAATACCCACCTAGCCGACCCTCCTTGCGACTGGGCCAAGCAGAAGATTGCGATCCACACTAATCCCATTGACCTTAGACCTCCAAGTCCTCTACAAGGTATCCTAGCTGATCAACCACAGAGTACAATTGTTCAAAGGCCGTTCGGGTCTGGTCCTCAGACAGGCCCTTGCGGCCATCCCATTGCCAGATCCCTTCTAGCACCTGGAGCTCTATACCAAATGCCTCCCAGACCTGTCTGGCTGTGTCATGCCTATTGGCGGGCCTATCCAGATCCACCAACCAAAGGAGTGCCCTTGATATGGGGACCAGGGCCTTAGCAGCGCTATGGATCAGCCGCTGGAGGGCATGCCTGTCCGCCCTGCATGATAACAGGCCTTGCCTGAGCCTGATCAGCGTGCCCTTAACCTGTGCCTTGCACTGGACCAACACAGCAGCCTTGTCGAAGGCCAGATCTGCCAGCGGATCGTGACCGATAATGGTCTTGTGCAATAGTTGAAAATCCAGCCATTCTATACCGAATTCAGCAACAGTCCTGCTGATGAAGTCCTCGGTGGTTATGATCGGGTCAGCTAATCTGTACCTGTTGCTCAGTAGCCCTATTAGCCTGGCGATGCCAAACAGAAGCCCAGGGTAGAGATCTGCCACGACAATCAGGGTATTGATATCGCTCAGATCGGGCCTGAAGTCGCTGGTCAGGCAACTGCCCACAACAGTGATACCCTCAAGGTCCTCCTTGATGAGGGCCACGACCCTGCGGCCCAGCTCTTTCAGTGCCGGTTGTACCTCAACTGGCAGACCTTCGAGCCGGAGATCTAGTTGTACTCCATCGTCTGGCATCAAGATCTCCGCGACGTACCATCCATGTGTTGATTACTTTACACAACCTCGCGTAAAAGCACAATAGACCATTGATTTATCAGGCCAATTTGGCTAGGCTCTTGCGTGCCTAGGCCCGGAAAACCCAAAGGCGTCCTATAAAGGCGTAAAGTTTTTTGGGGCCTTTGGCCGAATGTTATAATGTCCAAGCAATATTAGGTGTAAATGCATTTACCCTGCTGGACACATCGGGGTCATCCAATAAGGACCATGGGCTGGAGACCAAAGGAATGAGAACGATAGCAGTGGTCAATCAGAAGGGTGGTTGTGGCAAGACTACTGTCGCCATAAACCTTGCAAGCGCGATTGCCCAGTTAGGTAAGCGGGTCTTGCTTGTGGATATGGACCCGCAGTCCCATTGCGCTGTAGGCCTGGCAGTACCTGAGGAGCAGATAGAGCTGAGTATCTATGATGCCTTGATCAGCTACAGCAGGAATGAACCACAGAGGCTATCTGAGATACTCTGGCAGATCAGCGATAGGCTAGAGCTGGCACCGGCCAGCATAGACCTGGCAGCGTTCGAACAACAGGTGGCAGGTATCCCTGAGCCTGAGACACTACTGAAGCGGGTACTCGACGATGTCAGTGATATCTATGACTACGTGGTGATAGACTGCCCACCTGCTGTGGGCCTACTGACATTCAATGCCCTCAGGGCAGCCACTGACGTGATCGTGCCGGTGGAGACCGGCTATTTTGCCCTGCACGGCCTCAGTAAGCAGCTTGAGACCTTGGGCCTGCTGTGCAAGCGGTGCAAGCAGCAGGTCAGTGTTCGGGTCCTGGCAAGTATGTACGACATAAGGACCAAGATGGCCAGGGAGGTGCTGGCACAATTGAGGAGCCATTTTGCGGACCGGATGTTAAAGACGGTCATAAACTTCAACACCAAGATCAAGGAGGCCGCCAGTTATGGGCAGCCAATAAATGAATATGACCCTGCCAGCAAGGGCCAGCAGGACTTCAAACGCCTGGCAGAGGAGATCATAGGCATAGAGCCTTCGCGGGACAGCAGGCAGATCATAAACTCCCTTGCAGAGCAGTTGGAGGCCATAAGCACCAGCGCAAACCAACTGCTTGCCTCAAGTCAAGAAAAGCAGACACAACGCACAAGGCCTGCCTCACAACAGCTAACAGCCCAGCCGCAGGCCCCAGCAGAACAGGAACCCGCCCCCACTGCCGCGCAGACCGACGCAAAGCTTGCCTCATATTACGGTGTGCACCCAAGCAAGGGGGCGGTGACATTTGTGACCTTGTACCCAAGGGCCAAGACCGTCCAGATAGCAGGCGACTTCAACAACTGGAGGCCAGACCTCACACCGCTTCAAAAGGTCAACGACAATGGGGTCTGGCAGGTCAAACTAGAACTACCACCAGGCTGCTATAGATATCGGTATGTCGTGGATGGCCAATGGCAGCAAGACCCATACAATGAGCGGGTAGAGCCCAACCCATTCGGGGAATATAATTCGGTAGTGGAGGTCACCTAGATCAGGACACTGTCCGTTTGCAATAAAAGGCCCGGCGGCATTGCCGGGCCTTTTTGTTATACTAGGGATTATGGCCCGGCATGGTATGACATTGGTAGAGCTCTTGGTGGTCCTAGCCATTATTGGGTGTCTTGTTGCCCTCTTACTACCCGGACTTGTGGCAGCAAGGGGCCATGCAAGGGCTGCTTTATGCACATCAAATCAACGACAAATCCTATTGGCCATGATCACATACGACCAGTCCTGTGGCTCGCTACCATTGGGTCTGGACATGCATAGGACCAGCCAACCGCCTGGAGGGTATGCCGGCAACCTCTTGAGGGATCCGGCCGGATGGTGGTGGTTCCACTTACTGGGGATCCCAACACCCAGGCAAGGGTTACCCACCGTATTCGCATGCCCCTCAGGTAGGCTATCAGACCCATCCCTAAGGCAAGGCGGCCTTTATGGCCGGTTTGGGGTAAACTGGTCTATCTGCCGATCGTTAAAGAACCTTGGTTGCTTTGGACCAGGCTTTTGCGGTGATCCATGCAGCCTGACGCATATACGCAGGCCAGGCCAGACCTTGCTAGTAGTCGATAGCGGCTATGCCTTGATAGCCTGGCCACACGTAGCCAAGGAACCGCCAACACCACTGGGCAACAGGTTCGGATACGAGACCGCATACCTGCCAGGCCTAGACATAAACCAGCAACGGAAGCTCTGGTGCTCGCAGAAGGTTGATGCCACCACGGCCAGGCATGTCAGTGGGACGGTCAACGTCGGGTGGATCGACGGCCATGTGGATAGACGCAGGCCTGTGGAACTGCAGGCAACCAAGACAGAGCAAGGCTACGACATAACCCCTACCTGGCGGCCTGCAGACAACTGATTGAGGCCTGCTTACCTAAACGCATCAGCTCCATGTTCTGGTAGCACTGCTCCCTGAAGACAGCGATCTCTGCCTCAAGGTTGGGATTGGGCGAGTCACCAAAGAATGCGTGTATAACAGGCAAGACCACATCAGGCCTGTGCTTACGGTATTCCTTTAACATGGCCTCTATCTTAGCGGTGGCCACGGTCTCCTGCATGCATGTGAATGGCCCTACATGGAATATACCAGCGATACAGGTTGATGGCCCATGCCTTACCAGGCCCTTCATGAGGTAATAGGCGATGGCCGTGCTGATGGGCGACTCACCCTCTATGCTGCGGTGGCACTCATGATTCCGCTCCAATGTCTCCAACATCTCCATAGGCGTTGGCAGGATATGCCTACCCTCAAGGACCTTCTGGAATGGCTCAGAAAGCCTGTTGCAAACATAGCGCATGTACCTGCCCTTCAGCACGGATCTGACAAGCGGCAGTACATTCCTGCCGACCCTCGCCCAGTCCCCATATCTCCATCCAAGGCCCAGGTGCCTACGGGCCTGGAATATGGCCGTCTGATTGACATACTCCAGCCAGCCTGTCACTGGGTCCCTGACCACCTCAAGCTCGGCCTGCTCTAGCTTATCTACCACAAATCCTGTATAGGGGTCATGATGCCGCATATAGATCTCCCCTATGTACAGGATGAGGGGGAACCTGCTGGTAATCCTGACCGGCAGCTGCTCGAATGCCTCAACCGTTTCGCGGCCCCATGCAATAAGACGCTCCATTGGTGCCCCCTTCTCTACGATGGCGATCAGGTCCTCCAGCCGCTGCTTGCGTACCTGATCGGCTTGTAACCTGTCTATGACATAGGGCCTAAACCGCAGATATGTATCCTCCAACAGGTCCACTGCATACACACCTCTAAACAAGACCTGCTGGCATCTGATCCGCTCTGCCGCGCCAAAGTGCCTGGGGAATGGGACGTCTACATAGTCATTCTCTGATGAAGGGCCCACAACAGGTACTTCCTGTAGGCCCTCTTGCTCCAAGAAGTGCCTGACCATCTCTGTATACTTGCCAAACCTACATGGACCACTGGTGGTAGGCAGCATGAGCAGGTATCTGGACCTGACCGTATCAAGCCCTTCAGCCTCTACCTTCTGCTTTAGGAATGCAAGGGCATCGCCCACAACCCCCTTCAATGGATAACAGACCTCAGTCCATATGTGCCTTCGCGCCAGCTCGTATCCCAATGGGGTACTTGTAGGCAGGACCATGGCCTCTATGCCGAAGTGCTTGAGGCCCGCTGCCCCGATGAAGCTGGCATTACCCATGAACGGGATCAGCCATACGCGATGGTCTGAATCATCGCCAGACCTGGACCTGACCAACCTTTGGATCTCGAGCGGCCTGGTTGTGGCCTGTTCAACCACACGCTCGTGGGCCTCTGTCCTTGTGACGAATGGGGCATTGTTGGTCTGTGCATCGGTAAGCAATATCAACAATGGCTTGTTGGCCTCTTCCTGGATCTTGCGTTCCTGGTAGATCTTCAGGCTGTCCGGGCCGCAAGCGAAGTTCATCAACCTGATGCCAAATAGCTGCGGGTGTGCGGCCACCATGATGTTGGCCTTGAGTATCTTGACCGACTCCACCCAGTACTCATTGTCTGCTATACCATCAAGGCTGATAGACCTGAACCTGTGTTCCAGGAATATCTGGGGGATGTAGTCTAGGCACCTATCCTGAGAGAACATGGCCCCTGAATTGGAGCTGGCCTCAGGATCCAGTACCACGTAATCCCTGCCAAGTCCTACGTATGCCTTTCCACCCCGCGATTCTATGCCTGCCATGAACCTATCGCCGGCAGCATAGAGATCCGCAAGGAAGGCCTGCTCAGCCTTAGAGGCCACCTCCAGTGCCCTAATGATAGCCTCCCTATCGCGGGCCTGGCCTATCCTTTGCAACTCCTTCCAGATCTCCTCCACCAGCATCCATCTGTCATCCAGATGAAGGATCGGATTGAGCTGCCTGGCCTTGTCCAGGCTGAGTGCATCGTTCAGTACAAATCCCTCCGACTCTGTGTAGATGCAGTACTTGAGGTCCGGTCTTCTCGGTTGGACCACCTCGATGAAGCTCGGATTAAACAGGAACCTGACCCTCGGGTCCCTGCACAGGATCGCCGCATGGCCTGTGGCCAGTTTGCGGGCTATGCAGAACTCCGTCCTGGAATAGTCCACACCGACCTTTGCTATCTCCGGATTGCTCATAGGAGAAAGCACTGGGACAAAGCCGAGGCTACGCAATAACGCCGCTGCCCAGATGGCCTTTGGCCCCAAGGTGGCAGTGCTCCTCTTTATCCCGATCGTCCGGGCTACCTCCTCCCCATCCAGCTTACGCTGGTCTAGGTCGCTCAGCAATAGACCATACCTACCAAAGTGCTGCTCCAATAGCTTGTGGAATAGGCGCACATAGTCGGTTGTACGCCTCCTGCCAGCCTGCGAATCGCCACGAGGACAGAACCCACCAGAGACGATCATGTCTTGGTCGATCTGGAAGACATCGAGCATGCAATCCCGCACGCCACAACTGCTGGGGCCAAACAGCTCTCGGCACCGCCTCCTATCCTTCTGGAACCTGGTCTCTATCACCTCCCAGCCTCTGAAGGCGGTACCATATGGCCTGCCCTCTGCCTGCAGTTTCTTAATGGTCTCTATGATGTCCAAGGCCTGACCCCATGCGCCGAATATCTCCCTGTGTGGGTATGCGTTGATCCTGCAACCGCTGACCTGGGCAAGGCTGGCTAGGAATGCCTTGCCCAGGGCAGGGCCGCCCTGGGCTGAACAGACCTGGCCCACATTCCTGCTCCCACCTACAAACTTGTGGAAGTAACTGGCAGCGGTACCCCTTACTATGGCTGCAGCGATCTGCTCCTTGCTGAAACCCTCTGCCAGGAGCCTTTGCTCATCCATCTCCATGAATACGCCGCATGTGGAGTCTATGATGGGGACGCTTTCTGCGCGCAATGCCGCCTCTTGTAGGGTAGACTCGACCTTAAGGCCTATGACCTCTGCCATGTTCTCTAGCGTCTGGCCTGAACCAGCCTGACAGGAGTAGTTCATCTTTGCCTCCTTGATGGTACCATCAGGGGCAAACCTAGTGAACTTCATGTCCTGGCCGCCTACCTCAAAGATGGTGTCGGTGGTGGGATCGAAGTGCCTGACACCAATGGCATGGCATGTGATCTCGTCGGTGATCTTATCCACCTGGGCAATGCCCGACTCCGCAAGCTGCCTGGCCTTTGTGGGGCTAAGGAGTATCCGCTCGTAAAGCCTCCTGGCCGATCCAGTGGCCCCAACACCCCTGACCACAACCTTCTCCCTGTGCCTTGCCATGTACCGCATGACCTTCTTTAGTGCCCCTTCTGGATCGCCATGCGTCTTGATGTAGATCTTGTCCAGGAGTCTGCCTGTCTTAACATCCACCATGGCAGCCTTAGTAGTGGTACTACCTCCGTCTACACCTATAACCACCTCTGTACCAAAGGGTATATCGTAGCTGAGCTGCTCGCTCCGCTCCGATACCATCGGCAGGGCAGTCCTCAGGGAGGGCGCCATAGGCCTACTACCTTTGGCCCTAAACATGGCTCCCTCTAGGGTCGCTGGGTCCAGGACCTGCTTGTAGCGAGCCCTGGCAGCCAATAATGCCACCCCTATGGCGGCAACGTTATGGATGTATGCATCCCTCACGATACTGACCCCAAGCAACTCCTCGAGGTAGCTGTGCACCACATCGTTGGCCATCAAGCCGCCGGTACCTACGACCAATTTATCCCCTATCTCCCTGCATATCTCCCTAGTACCCAGGACGTCCACCTTGTAGTTCCTTGCCACTGTACGGAAAAGACCGGCCAGGTTATCTGGCCTCTTTACCCCCTCATTCTGTTTATGGATCAGGTCTGATTGTATAACCACCCCACACCTAGCTAGGAACTCGGCAGGTGACTTCGCCTCCTGGGCCTCCATGCACGCCTTCTTGAATACTACCTCCAATTGGTCTTGCAGCCATTGGTACCTGGCAATACCCGTAAGGCCCGTAGGTTCGGCCTGTACCTGGTCTGCGAATAGACGCCTGCATTGTTTCTCAACAAGTATCCCAGAGCCACCTCCGCACTTACTCCCAGTCCTCCACTCCCTTATCAACAACCTGTTCTCTATCCAGTCTACCTCAAAGAAATAGGGGTCCTTGGCCCCAAGGTGGAGGACAAACCGCGCAGATGGCTGCACATGCGAGGCCCCAGTCGGGATGGCCACCGTATCGAATCTGTAAAACGCCGATGGCACCTCAGAGATCAGGAACCTCAGGTTTGAGCCGGTAAAGGCAGTACAGACCACCGGGCCCAAATGTTGCTTCCATACATCCTCCAATGCATATTCGACCACGCCGGGCACATCAGAAAAGTGCATCAACGGTCTGGGGTTGTATAGAACCTGCCCAGCATCACTCACTGCAGCGTAGTGTAGGTAGGTGGTACCTACATCAATACCAACATATATACCATGCCTAACAACGTCATCCATAACACAAACCACTATTGATCATTCTAAAATGCCGAGATCTTCACAGGCAAAAATCCAAACTAGGCGGCCCCAACAGTATACCAACAGCCATTATTATTGAACAGCACGTACAACTCGTGCTATCACAAGTAATTAGGCGCGATTCTTCTAAATCGACAAGACCAACATGGTTACTACTTATAATTAAGGGGGGACTTACTAGACTTAATAGCATTGACTTGTTGTTTTATGGTGGAACTCTAGGCCTGATCAGCTTAAACTATTGGCAATTAGCCAGGGGATCACGTTTGACTGTATAGAGGTATAGCAATGAAGCTAAGGGTCAATAGGACGGCATTATTGGACGCCTTGTTAATGGTTGATAATGTGGTACCAAGTAGGTCACCAAAACCGGTATTGCTGGGGGTGATGCTTTATACGGATGGTGATGCTCTACGTGTTTTTGGGACAGACCTAGATATCTCCGTGGATTGCGGTGTTAGCGGTGCGGAGGTGTTGGAGGATGGTAGGTTAGTAGTACAAGCTGATAGGATTACTGGGATATTCAGGGAAAGTGCAGATGAGGTATTGTCACTAGAAGGCGATCAGCAAAAATGTGTGATTACTGGATCTGACTGCAGGTATAAGGTCTACTGTCTGGATATAGACCAATACCCCGCGGTTGCACGCCCATCAAGGCCTGCCGGTCTGGAGCTTGGATTGGATGATTTCAAACAGGCGTGTAGGCAGGTAGTTTTTGCTGCTGCTAAGGAGAGCAGCAGGTATGCCATAAATGGGATATTGTTCGAGTTGAAGGGTAAGAAACTGGCCCTTGTGGCTACTGATGGTAGGAGGCTCGCCAGGCGGAGGCTCAGTGTAACGGTCAGTGGCGATTCGCCATTTAGCCAGCAAAGGGTCATAGTGCCGCCCAAGGCACTTGCCCTGGTGGAGAGGATGGATGATGGCGATGTTGTTAATATTGGGCTTGATGGCTCTCGGATAGTGATATCCTCTGGTGAGATAGTCATAACATCCAATCTGGTAGAGGGGACCTTTCCTAAGTATGAAGATATAATACCCACTGACTACCCCCGCAGGTTCCAGATCAGCACATCGGCACTGGCCAGTGCGGTGCGGAGGGCCGCCTTGCTGACCACAGAGCAGGCCAAAGGCATAAAGATGAGCCTAGCCAATGATATGATGGTCCTGTCCAGTAGGGCCCCAGAGGCAGGGGATGCGGAGGTCAGGCTGCCGGTCCCTGGGGTGGGGGAGCCATTAGATATAGGATTCAACCCACAGTACCTCTTGGAGCCCCTGCGACTGGTTGCTTCCGAGACAGTCCAGATGGAACTTGGTGAGCCTGACAGGCCTGCGATAATAAAGGCCGAACCAGATTTCCTGTATGTGGTCATGCCCATCAATCTGGGTTGAAGGGGAGGTTGTGGACAGCAAGGATGCCCTCCAAGAGGCGATAGCTAGGGCAAGGATGCCAGAAGAGTCCCAGGAAGGGCCTGCCAGGGTAGGTCAGTTACTGTCCAGCCTGCAGGGGGTCTATCAGGAGTCTCTGTGGAAGCTCCAACGTATAGAAGATATATGGTCGCAGGTCGTACCACCAGGATTGAAGGGTGCCTGTAACATTGCCGGCCTCGACCAGGGTTGCTTATATGTAGAGGTACCTAGTGCTGCCTTCATGTACGAGCTGGGCTTAAAGCAGGCAGACTTGTTAGCTGCAATCAGGGCTAGGCCTGGTGGCAAGGCAGTCAGACAGATACGTGCTTTGATTGGGGATGAAGATTGATCATGGCGCAGGATTCGTATCACAGATACGATGCCAGTAGCATAAAGATACTCGGCGGGCTTGAGGCGGTCAGGAAGCGGCCGGAGATGTACATCGGCGACCGCGGCATAAATGGCCTCCATCACCTGGTCTATGAGGTGCTGGATAATTCCATAGATGAGGCCATGGCCGGGGAGTGCAACCGGATCGTGGTCAGGATCCAAGCCGACGGGAGCTGTTCTGTCGAGGATAATGGACGTGGTATACCTGTGGACACCCACAAGGAGGCAAAGGTCTCGGCCCTACAGGTAGTTATGTGCACCTTGCATGCCGGCGGTAAGTTCGACCAGAGCACCTACAAGGTTGCTGGTGGCCTGCATGGGGTAGGTGTAAGTGTGGTCAACGCACTCAGTGAATGGCTGGAGGTGGATGTATACAAGGATGGAAGGCATTATTTCTTCGAGTGCGAGCGGGGAAGGCCCAAGGCACCTGTGAAGGATATAGGTCCTTCAAGCAAGAGGGGAACCAAGGTCACGTTCAAGCCAGATGAGGAGATCTTTGGAGACCTGGAGTTTCAGTACGACACACTCGCCAAGCGGATCAGGGAGCTGGCCTACCTAAACCCAGGCCTGGAGATCACCTTCCAGGACGACAGGACCAAGAAGAAGGAGGTCTACAAGTTCAATGACGGTATCAAGGCATTCATAAGACACTTCAACGAGGGAAAGACCTGTCTTCATGACGACGTGATATACCTGGCCAAGCACGACCCTGATTCACGCCTGAGCTGCGAGGTGGCCATGCAATATAATGATGGCTACACCGAGAACGTGCTTGTGTTTGCCAATAACATCCGCAATATCGATGGCGGTACCCACCTATCCGGCTTCAGGACCGCCCTGACCAGGACGATGAACTTCTATGCCAAGAATAATAACCTCCTGAAGGAGGGGCAGGTCACTACTGGTGAGGACTTCCGTGAGGGGCTTACCGCCATTGTGTCGGTTAGGCTGCCAGACCCGCATTTTGAGGCCCAGACCAAGGTCAGACTCACCAACCCTGAGGTCGGTAGCTTTGTTGAGGCGGTGGTAAATGAGCAGCTCGGTCACTATCTGGAGGAACACCCCACTGAGGCAAGGCGGATCATCAGCAAGGCCATCCAGGCCGCTGCTGCCAGGGAGGCAGCGCGTAAGGCCAGGGAGCTGACCAGGCGTAAGGGCGCATTGAGTAGCGCCAATCTTCCAGGCAAGCTGTGGGATTGCGCAGAAAGGGAGAGGGACAAGACCGAGATATTCATCGTTGAGGGCGATTCTGCAGGTGGTTCGGCCAAGGCCGGCAGGGACAGGAACATACAGGCCATCCTCCCCTTGAAGGGTAAGATATTGAATGTGGAAAAGGCCAGGCTTGAGAAGATGCTTGCGCACGATGAGATACGAACCCTCATATCGGCCTTAGGCACGGGGATTGGGGCAGATGAATTCGATCCTGACAAGTGCAGGTATGGCAAGATCATACTTATGACCGATGCGGACGTGGATGGTGCGCACATACGCACATTGCTCTTGACGTTCTTTTATAGGCAGATGCCAGAGTTGATAGAGCGTCAGATGGTTTATATCGCACAGCCGCCACTCTATGAGGTCAGGGCTAAGGGGCAGAAGAAATCGGAGTATGTCCTGACCGAGCACGAGATGAAGAAGCGGATGACTGCCTGGGGATTGAAGGGGGCCAAGTTGATCATAAGGGACGGCCTGGCACGCGAAGGCGGCACTGCGCGGGCGGGCAAGACCAGGACCATAGAAGGGCAGGATCTGGAGACACTTGTCAGGCACCTGGCCGACATAGAACGTATATGTGGGATGCTGGCACGCAGGGGGATTGACCTGCGTGGGTTTATCCGCAAGTACTACGATGGAAATCGCCTCCCTGCCTATCTGATCAGGGTGGGCGATACAGAGGAGGTATTCCACGATCCTGAGGAGTACAATAAGAGGATAGATCAGCTAGGGCAAGGCGATTACGAGGCTGAGGAGTTGCACGAGATCACCAGGATAAACCAGATCAATCAGATAATAAAGGAGAGGTTTGATCTGGATCTGAAGGACTATCTACTTGAAGAGCAAAGGACCGTGGCAGGCGAGCCGTTGCCTACCAAGTTCCAGCTGGTAAGTGGTGATCAGCCGCACGATCTACCTTCGCTTGGGGACATATGCCCTGCCCTCAGGCAGATAGGTGGTAAGGGGGTAGAGATCAAGCGGTTCAAAGGGCTCGGTGAGATGAATGCCGAGCAACTTTGGGAGACCACGATGAACCCTGCAACTAGGACCTTGCTGCGTGTCAGACTGGACGATGCGGGCGAGGCGGATCGACTATTCGCGATACTGATGGGCGATGATGTAGAGCAGCGCAGGGACTTCATCCGGGACCATGCCTTAGAGGTCCAGTATCTTGACATCTAGGGGGTGCATGCCAACCTTTGGCCTGACTGTACCACGGATGATTGGCAAGGAGTGACCGGTAGGAGCCTCCCATTGGCCTGAGGACTAATCCAGCAAAGCGCTTGTAAGGGATCCTACACATGCCCAAGATCAGGTTATTGGACCAGACAACGGTCAATATGATCGCCGCAGGGGAGGTCATAGAAAGGCCTGCGAGCGTCGTCAAGGAGTTGCTAGAAAACAGCTTGGATGCTGGGGCGACACATATCAGTGTGTTGCTTGAGCAGGGTGGCAAGAGGCAGGTTGCGGTGATAGATGATGGGTGCGGCATGGAGCCAGAGGATCTGCTACTGGCATTCGAGCCTCACGCCACCAGCAAGGTAAGCTCACCTGACGACCTTGCAAGGATAAGTACCTTTGGTTTCAGGGGCGAGGCCCTTGCCAGCATCGCGGCTGTCTCTCAGATAAGGGCTGTAAGCAAGACAAACGATAACCTAGAGGCCTACTGTCTCGAGATAGATTGTGGACAGAAGGGGCAGATCAGGCCTTGCAGTGGCAACAAGGGTACTGCGATCTATGTCTTTGACCTGTTCTATCGTGTGCCTGCCAGGCAGAGGTTCCTGAAGTCTGTCCACACAGAGATGGATCATATTGTAGAGCAGTTCATTCGGATATCCCTTGGCGTCTATGGGATGGGTGGATCTGGTCCTGAGCTGATACTGATGCACAATGGCAGGCCGATCTATAGACTTGAAAGGTCTCAGGCCCTTGGTGAAAGGATTAGGCAGTTGTTTGGGCAGTTGGCACCTGATGGCTCCTTGGTGGAGCTGACCACGCAGGCCGGCGATGTAAAGGTCTATGGTATGGTTGGCCTGCCGCAGGTCTGCAGGCCTACGGGCAGACTTCAGTATATATTCCTGAACGGCAGGTATATCAGGGATAGATTGATAACCCATGCAATAAGGCAGGGATACGAGGATCTACTAGGACCAGATAGTCAGCCTGCGGCCTTCCTCTATATCCAGATGGATCCAGGGTCTTTTGATGTGAACGTCCATCCTGCAAAGATGGAGGTCAGGTTCTACCGGCCAGATCTGGTACACAACCTTGTCCGCCAGGCAATACGCGATGCCCTGACCAAGGGTGACATGGCAGTGCCAGTAAGGCTGGCCAGCAGCGCGGTGCAGCAAGGCCCTGGCCAGGTGGATGGCCAGCAAGACAGGGTCCGCAATGCCATAGCCGATTACATGCGGTCACATACCAGACAGGCAGGTCAGGTCCAGGAACCCACAGGATTGTACACCAGCAGGCCGCCCCAGCAGGCCGGTCCCAGGCGATTCATGCAGGTACATGACGCATATATAGTGGTCCAGACCCCAGATGGCCTAGAGATCGTCGACCAGCATGCCTTGCATGAGATGGTCTTGTACAACACCATCTGCGGTCAATTGGACAAGGACGGCTTGGTTTCTCAGCGGATGCTGATAGAGCCGGTAGTGAAGCTATCTACCCATCAGATGGCACTGGTTGAGGCCCACAAGTGGTTGATAAGGAAGCTCGGGATTGAGTTGGCGCAGGCGGACGATGGTGCGGTCAGGATCGTGGCATTTCCATCGTTGCTTGGCCAGGTAGATCCAGTGCAGTTCTTGCTGGAGGTCCTGGAGGTCATTGATGAACACATTGCTGCACAGCCAAGCGACATCCTAGACGCGATCGCCGCCATGGCCGCATGCAAGGCAGCAGTGAAGGCAGGACAGAGGCTGTCTGACCAGGAGATAGAGGCCTTAGTGGCTGATGGCTTGCTTAAGCCGAGCATCAAGCGGTGTCCACATGGCAGGCCTACTGGTATAAGACTGACGCTTGAGGATCTGCGAAGGCAATTCCTGCGGGTCTAATCGATGGGGCATCCGAGCCTGGGGAATGGACTGGTGATAATCCTGACCTGTATGCTCCTGAGCGGCTGCAGGGAGCGTCAAGCAGTGGCATCCAAGACCTGCAGCCCAGAAAGGATCGCCAGTCTGGCCCCCAATATAACGGAGATCGTGACAGCCCTCGGCCTGTCAGGCCGTTTGATGGGTGTGACGAGCCAGTGTAACTGGCCTGTTGAGGTCAGTTCTAGACCAAAGGTCGGGGCCTTTTGGTATCCGAATCTAGAGGCCATCATAGCTATCAGGCCAGACCTGGTCATAGGCCTAGAGATACCAAGTCACTGCCTGGTAGCTGCCAGGTTGCAGAGGCTAGGTTACAGATGCCTGCTGCTCAGGATGGACAGGCTCGAGGACCTGTTTGCAGCCATAAGGGGTATTGGTGAGGCTGCCGATTGTACGGTGCAGGCAAAGGGGCTATGTGACGAGCTTGAAGGCAGGATCATGTCGCACGGGGAGGCTCGTCCCCGCAGGCCAAGGGTCCTGTTTGTAGTGCAGAGGCGGCCATTACGCGTGGCAGGTCCAGGCACCTTCATCCACCAGGCCATTGAGTTGGCAGGCGGGGCCAATGCGGTATCAGTAAGTCCTTACAGGTACCCACCTATCAGTACCGAACAGGTGCTCGTAGCCAGTCCGGAGGTGATCATAGAACCTGCAGGTGTGGAAGATGTCACGTGCCTGGCTAATGACCCATTCTGGGCCATGTACTGGCAGGTACCTGCGGTGGCCTGCGGCCGGATATACCAGGTCAATCAGGACCTCGTTAGCCGTCTGGGTCCAAGGATCGCAGATGGGATTGCCCAGATCGCCAGGTGTCTGGATGGGATGTGACCTCGGTACCGAGCTAGGCAGGCAAGGGGCGGTGCTGACGCCAATGGCATTGGTCAGGCGATCATCTATCGCTGGCCTGATCCTAATAGTGGCGATGTGTGTGGCTCTGTTGGTAGGTCCGGTCAGAGTATCTATCTGGAGGGCCGTGGCATCTGCTGATAGTCAGGATCGACTGATCTTGAGTGGTGTAAGGATACCAAGGGCCATGGTTGCCGCCATCACTGGGGCTGCCTTGTCTGGTGCTGGTGTGGTCTGTCAGGTGCTGCTGGCAAATCCCCTTGCCGACCCTTACTTATTAGGGGTCTCCAGCGGGGCAGGTCTAGGTGCGGTCTTGGTGGGTCTGACCGCCAGTGGACCGACCATACTGGGGCTTTCGGCCATGGGACTAGGTGCATTTGCAGGGGCCTTGGGTGCCTTGGTGTTGGTCTGGTCGGTGGCTAGGCAGGTCTATTGTCTTGGTCAGACAGGATTGATCCTGGCAGGTGTGGTGGTCAATGCATTCCTTTCAGCGGTCATCATGATAGTGGTTGCACTTGCACGTTCTGATCAGGTCTATGCCACCCTGTTCTGGCTGATAGGCAATATCAGCGAGGAGTCCATGGGCCTGGTCTGGGTGGCTGGTCTGGCGGTATGTGTGTGCCTTTCGGGCCTATTCCTGATCTCTGGCAGGTTGAACCTGTTCTGTTTTGGCCAGCAACAGGCAAGGCTGATGGGTATCCATGCACAAAGGATCCAATGGATGGCCTTTGGCCTGGCCGGGTTGATGACGGCAGTGGCAGTGGCACTGGCAGGTCTGGTGGGTTTTGTGGGCCTGGTGGTGCCACATGCGATCCGTCTGTGTCTAGGGCCAGATTGCAGGCAGTTGCTGCCCATATCCGCGATAGTGGGGGCTGCCTTCCTTGTGCTGTGTGACACCCTCTGCAGGGTTGTGGTAAGCCCTGCTCAATTGCCTGTAGGTGTGGTCACTGCCCTTGTTGGAGGGCCGGTCTTTGTCCTGATGTTGCTGAGGAGGGCCAGGGGCTTTAGGCCGATATGAATAGTCCTGTCATCTCATTACAGCAAGTGACCTTTGGCTATCGGCCTGGCAGGCCGATATTTTCAGGCCTGGACCTGCAGATACACAGCGGCAGATTCGTTGGGATCATAGGGCCAAATGGCAGCGGCAAGACCACACTCATAAGGCTCTTGACCGGCCTTGCCAGGCCTCAATCAGGGCAGGTATTACTGATGGATAGGCCCATCCAGGCATATCCACCAAGGGCCTTGGCGGCCCACCTAGCAGTGGTGCCGCAGGGACCTGTAGCCCCTCCAGGCTTTTCTGTGATAGAGACGGTACTAATGGCCAGGTTCGGGCTCAGTGGTATGAGGGTCTTCTTGGGCAAGTCAGATCGGCAGATCGCCTGGGAGGCCTTGCGTGCCGCTGGGGTGGAGGATCTTGGCGATCGGCCGCTCGATCAACTCAGTGGCGGGGAGCTGCAACTGGTCTTCTTGGCCAGGGCATTTGCCCAGCAAAGCAAGGTCATCATACTCGATGAGCCCACCACCTATCTTGACATGTATCATCAGATCCGCACCTATGGATTGCTCAAGAGGTCTCAGACCCAGCATGGCAAGACGGTAGTAGTAGTCACCCATGACCTAAATCTAGCGGCCTGGTATTGTGATATGCTCATCATGTTGCAGTCTGGTCAGCCGATTGTCGGCGCGCCGGACCAGGTCCTGACCAGCCAGAAGATTGCGGAGGTGTTTGGTGTTCCGACCGTTTGTGGGTATGTTGGAGGCCAGAGGGTCTTTGTGCACACACCTGGCGCGAGAACAGGAGATTATCCGTGAACCGAAGGCTACCCCCGAGGGTATATATTACCGCATCCAGGGTCGCATCTACCGTCAAGGGGTGGTCTTATGGTGGATCAGGATAGTGTTGGGAATGCCAATACCTATACACAGGCCGATCACGCCGATATGCTCCGTTCTCCACTGACTCCTGAGCAGATCGAGCATTTCAAGCAGCTTCTGTTGGACAAGAGGAATGAGTTGCTGCAGAATGTCATGTATATCGAGCAGGAAGGGCTTAAGCGGCTCCTACAAGGCAGCGGGGACCTATCCAGCATACCCGTACATATGGCCGATCTTGGTAGCGACAACTACCAGCAGGAGCTTGCTGCAGGGCTGGTAGATGGTGAGCGGCAGCTATTATATGAGATAGACCGGGCATTGGAGCGCATCGAGCAGGGTACGTACGGGATCTGTGAAGGCACAGGCAAGCCAATACCACTGGCTAGGCTGGAGGCGATGCCCTGGGCAAGGTACTGCATAGAATACGAACGGATGATAGAGGAAGGCAAGGTGGACCTGCAGTAGGTCTTATCCTAGAGGGCCGAGATGACAGAACAAGATATGCCAGCCCAGGCCCAGAAGGTTACTGGCCGCATAAAGCGGCACAGATGTCCTATCTGCGGCAAGGGGTTTACCCTTCTTGCTGGCCAGCCAAGACCTAGGTGGTTTCCATTCTGCAGCGAAAGGTGCAAGTGGGTGGACCTGGCAGGTTGGCTCGGTGGCCATTACAAGATCGTCACCCCGCTTATGCCGGAAGCCTCAACTCAGCAGGACGACGGCAAGGAAGGCACTCTATGATGCCCACTTGATCAATTCTGGATGTAGGTCCTGCAGGATTGGGTCTGCAGGTCTGATCCTTGCATTGATCTGCTGTTTACCATAGCCGCTGATCTGGATAGTGGCCTCAAACCTACCTATGTTGCCATTGCGTTCGACAAGGGCCATTGGGATCAATGTGAAGCGGTCGTCTTGGAAACCGTAATAAAGCTCCACTCGGATCAGCTCTGCAGGGGCCTGATCTAGGTCTACTAGGCACCAGGTGCGAAGTGACTGACCCTCGATCAGCCTGCTTGCCTGATCTGCATCGGTCTTGAATTCAATGAACCTGATCTTCTCCCATGCAGATATGATGGCTTGCCTTTGTTGGATTGCCTGACGCAATTGCCTATAATCATCGCTACTGAGGGCCTGCATATACTGGAGGGCAGGCACGTAGAACTTATCTTGATAGTCCAACAGGACCCGGTTCATATTCACAAACCTAAAGATGGATGAAATGGAGGCCTTCATCATGGCGACCCATTTCTCCGGTATACCTTCCTCATTGCGGTCATAGTAGAGCTCTATTATCTCCTGTTCGAGCAGGTCATAGATCTGGGTTGCCTCGGCCCTCTCCTTGAACTCAGAATGCTTGTAGAGCTCGCCTGCAGTGATGGCCCAACCATTAGTACCGTCATAGACCTCTGGCCACCAGCCATCCAGGACACTTAGATTAAGTACGCCATTAATCCCTGCCTTCATGCCGGATGTGCCACTGGCCTCGAGCTCCCTTATTGGGGTGTTGAGCCATACATCTGCCCCCCATACAAGGTGCCTTGCCACATCGATATCATAGTTCTCAAGGAATATGACGCGATCCTCCAAGCCATAGGCCTTCGTGAAGTCGATGATCTCCTTGATCATGTTCTTGCCGAATGTGTCGGCGGGGTGCGCCTTTCCGGCGAATATCAACTGCACTGGCCTTTCCCTATCAGTCAGGATCCTCTTGAGACGCTCCTTATCCTTTAACAGCAGGTTTGGCCTCTTGTATGGGGCAAACCTCCTGGCAAACACTATGGTCAGGTAGTCAGGATTCAACAGCCTGCTGAGTTTTAGGGTCCTGGATGTTATGAATCCCCTATCAGCCATGTCCTTCATCACCTTCTCCCTGACGAAGGTGACAAGGCTATGCTTGTTGCGGCGGTGTGCCTCCCAGATCTGCTCATCTGGTATCTGGTTGATCTTGTCCCAGAGGTCCTTGGTGCCGGCCTGATGGATATAGTCTGGACCAATATGCCTGTTCAACAGATCAGTGAAGCTTGCGCTCAGCCAGGAGGAATGCACGCCATTTGTGACATATTCTATGGGTACCTCATTGGTCGGCAGGCCTGGGAATAGGCCTGCCCACATCCTCCTAGAGACCTCGCAGTGCAACTCGGAGACGGCGTTTACGTATCTTGCAAAGCGAATGGCCAAGGCAGGTAACCAGAATATCTCCTTGGAGTCGCCAACATATGCATGCCTGGCAAACTCTTCGAATGATAGCCCGATCCTTGCCAGTTCTGGCTCGATATATTTGCGGACCAGCGTGGTCTGGAAGTTCTCATTGCCAGCTATGACCGGGGTGTGTGTTGTGAATACGGTAGAGGCACGTATCAGGGCCTTTGCCTCAACAAAAGAGAGATTCTGTTGCTTTATCAGCTCTTCTAGCCTTGCCACGATCAGGAAGGCAGAATGCCCCTCGTTTATGTGGTAGATCTTTGGCCTGATGCCCAATGCGCTGAGGGCCTTTGCACCTCCGATGCCGAGCACGAACTCCTGCTGGAGCCTCTTTTCCTTATCTGCCACATAGAGCTCATCCGTGATGGAGCGGAGTTCCAGAGGATTCTGGTCTATATCCGTGTCCATTAGGATCAGCCTCGTCTGGCCCACCTGGACCTCCCAGAGTTTTATGACCAGGGGCTGGCCCAGCAATTCCACCTGGATATACATGGGTTGGCCGGCCTGATCACGCACCTCCCTCATGGGTACCAGATGATTGTCGAATTCTACGAATAGCTCCTCCTGCATACCATTGAGGTTGATCTTCTGGGTAAAGTAGCCGTAGCGATAGACAAGTCCAATGCCGACCATCGGCATACCCAGGTCTGATGCAGCCTTCAGGAAATCCCCTGCGAGTATCCCTAGACCTCCTCCATATATCGGTATGCACTCATGCAGGCCGAACTCCATAGAGAAGTACGCGATTAGGTCGTCCTGTGCCAGCTTGGTCCCATCGGGCCTATCTGGCCTGCTGCGGTAGGTTATATAATCCTGATATTTCTGCCAGACCTTATCTAGCTCAAACAAGAATCCCCTGTCCTTGGAGAGCTCCTCTATCCTGTCGGCCTGAAGCCCAAGTAGCAGGCGCACAGGATTGTGATGGACCTCACGGAACTTCTTGGCATCGATCCGATACCAGAGGTTTATGGCCTCGTAGTTCCAGGTGCACCAGAGGTTGTATGCCAATTGATACAGACGCGTGAGGTTCTCAGGATACTTTGGATAGACAAATAGGTTCCTGAAGGCCATCCTTGACACTCCTAACGTAGGTCCTGGTCATCGATCCAGAATTGAGCCAATTCTACGCGATCGAATGACTACCACAAGTGATTCTTCCTTTATCTCATGATGGCCTTTAGAGCCTTTGGACCGCAAGCCTTATACGCCTGATGGCCTCTGTCAATATGGATCTGGGGCAGCCGAAGTTGAGCCTGACAAAGCCAGGGCCGTCGAAATCTGCCCCATCAGATAGGCCCACCCCTGCCTGTTCGAAGAAGGCAGCAGGGTCCGGGAGGCCCAAGGCCCTCGCATCTATCCAGGCCAGGTATGTGGCCTCCACGTGGTCCATGGCCAGACCCTTGATCTGACTGATCCCCTGCATCAGCAGGTCCCTATTTGACCGGAGGTAAGCCAAGAGGGTCTGCCTCCAAGGCTCGCCATATCTGTAGGCCGCAAGGGCGGCCTGATAGCCAAATAGATTCACGTGCGGCACGATACCTGCCTTTGCGTCGCAGAACCGCCTGCGAAGCCTGCCGTTTGGTATGATGGCCATGGCACAGCCTAGGCCAGGTATATTGAAGGTCTTGCTAGGGGCCATTAAGGTGATCGTCTGGTCCTGGACCTGCGTGTCTATGCTGGCAATGGGCACATGTCTGATCTGGTCTAGGATCAGGTCGCAGTGCACCTCATCGGAACAGATGACGATACCTGCCTCCAGACAGATCTTGGCGAAGTCCTCTAGTTCCTGGCGGGCGAAACTGCGGCCAACCGGGTTGTGTGGGTTGCACAATAGTACAAGTTTGGTCCTTGGTGTTATTGCCTTCTTGAATCGATCAAGGTCCAGGCAATACCGTCCGGAGTCCCTGGCAAGTGGTACACCGAGGACCTCCTGGGACCAGTGTCCTGGTGCGGATAGGAATGGCGGATAGATGGGGGTGAATACTGCCACCTGATCCCCTGGCCCAGCTATGGCCCTACAGGCGATATTCAGTCCTGTGACCACCCCAGGTATCCAAATGATCCATTCGGCCCGCACCTCCCAGCCGTACATCTGTTGCATGTGGGCCTGGACTGCCTCCACCAGGCCATCAGGCGGGACTGGATACCCGAATATCCCGTGGTTTGCCAGGTCCTTCAGTGCCTCTATTACCTCCGGTGGGGACCTGAAGTCCATATCTGCCACCCACATAGGCAGGACGTCCCTGCCCTGGTACCTGGTCCATTTAAGGCTTGGGGTAGCCCTGCGGTCTATGACTTGGTCAAAACTGTAATCCATAGTGGGGTATTGTAGCAGCTGGCCTGTAGCAGTTGTATGTGCAAGGTTTGGGCCTTAGAATCAGGCCATGGTACGCACATTGGAAGGTATGGTATGCCTGGTTACTGGTGCAGGTCGCGGCATAGGCAGGGCCATAGCACTGGAGCTGGCAAGGCAGAAGGCTAGGCCCATATTGACCAGCAGGTCCTCAGGGCATCTTGTTCAGACTGCTGCTGCGATCAAGGAGTTGACCGGCCTTGAGCCCTTGTGCGTGCAGGCGGATCTAGCCAAAGAGCAGGCCATAGATGCCCTGGTCGCCAAGGTCGGGCAGGCCTATCAAAGACTCGATGCGTTGATCAACAATGCCGGTGTCACCTTCAGCGGGACCATAGAACAGACCCCGACCTCTGTATGGGACCATTGCATGGCCGTCAATGCCAGGGCCCCGTTCATCCTCTGCAGGCAGTTCTTGCCACTGCTGAGAAACGGGACAGGCCGGATGATCATCAACATCAGTTCTGTCGTCGGTGTAAAGGGTTATGCCAGGCAGACCGCCTACACCGCCTCAAAGCATGCCCTCCGCGGGTTCTCGATAGCATTGGCTGAGGAGCTTGCCCCAGAAGGGATCACCGTACACGTGATCTGTCCAGGTGGTGTGGACACGGATCTAGTCAGGCAGGTCAGGCCGGACATCCCCCAGGATCAATTGATCAGGCCCGAGGAGATAGCAAGGGTGGTGATCTGGCTGCTTGCCAGTGACGGCCAAGGTGTGGTCGATGAGATCAGGATCCGCAGGCGTTCCGCCAGGCCCTGGTTCTAGGCAAGACCTCAGGGCCTGATGGCCTCCACGATCATCAAGATGGTCGCGGCAGTGGCCAAGGCGATCATGACCAGCAGGGTTGTGGGTAAGAGGATATCCTGGTATAGCCATTTTAGGCGCGCGAATCTGGCCTGTGATGAGGATGCATCTAGCCTGTGCATATCTGACCCTACCCCAATCCCGGTACATGTTGCCAACTAAAGGATAGAACAGTTCCGGCGGACTGCAAAATCCAGGTCAGCCTTTTGTGTACCTGGTGACTAGTGCGTATAGGCCGAACCCGATGCATACCAATGCCAGGCAGAGGAATATATAACCAAGCAGACTCAAGAACCCGGCGATGAACCTGCCCTCAAAGTACGGTGACTGCCCAAACCTGGCCTCTATAGTCGAGCCTGCCACACACAGCGGCAACCCCACCCCTGCTACTGCCAGGCCTGCGAGTATCCCCCTCAATGGGTCCTTTAGATAACCTGCCTTTGATGGGGGCAGTATGGCAAGCACCACAAAGCAGGTGATCGTTATCAGGCCTGCCAGGCCAAGCCAGATGAAACGTGTCTTTCTTGACATGAGCCGTTTAGGCCTTGATACCCTGCCTATGTAGGTCTTGTCAAGTGATAGGATTGCAGCCGAGCCCATCTTGGGGTAGGGACACAGTGACGCCTCGTTGAAGGGCAGACCAGGGATGCGCCTCTGTGTAGGAACCTGGAAGGATCCCACCTACCAAGGTGATTTGTGCCCAATGACCCCTGCCTACACTACAAGCAGGACTACTCTGCAGCCCCAATCAACGTACTGACCCGAGGATACCGGACGATGTCTGTGCCTGAGGTGGCATATAGACGAGGGTCGGTATCTTACTTACTTGCTTCCTGACAAGATATGCCCTCCATGCCTGGCGATTTGTCAGCATGATCCTTGCAGGCCAGTCTATCAACATCACATGCCAGGGGTCTAAAGGCCATGCTATGAAGAAATGGCCACCTTCCTTTCTGACGTGCCACAAGATGAGGTACCTCCAAGAAGTCGGTGCAGGACTATCGCTGGCAACGTCAGTTCGGCTAGTTCATTTGGATCCGGCCAAAACCCCTCCATCTGGCAGTCAAGTGCAGATAGCGCAGCCTTTACCTCAAACATGTTGTTACCATCAAGACGCCGGATAGGCACCAGCTCCAACGCCTGCCAGTATGTAATATTCACCCCGAAAAGCCGCGCCATACAGAAGACCACATTCGCCCCGCAGTCGTATATCCTTCCTCTAGCTGGCCTTGGCCGGTCAATAGCAGCCTCACTGCTAGTTACTTGCCCTTGTTGGCCAACATCTGCCTCTTGGATGCCGCCGAGTACCAGCGTCGTAACCAAGAAACACCAGGACATATCACCTTGCTGCAATATACAGGTCGACTTCAGTATGTAGTGTAGTTTACCCCTAAGATCTCATCATACACACGTGTTCCAGCAGGGAATTCGATGTTAAAGAAGCTGTCGGGTATGGGATCAAGACTGATCTCTTGTATCTCCCAAGTCAGTGCCATCTATGCCTTGCCAATCTCCGAGTCATCCGCAGGAGAGGATATCCTTCTTGGGAACCAGGCCCCGTTTGGGAGCATCTGCAGATCATGCAGACCTTGCTGGAACCATGTCTGCCCGTCCCTTGTAAAGACCCTCTTGATAGGCAGGAAGCCCCGTTCAGGGCATAGCCAGAATCTGTAACGTACTTCCTTACTGTTTGGGTCATCGTCCCTCCTCGGAATCGAGCCTTCTACAATAAGGGTGTGAAGCCCTTCCCGAACATCAGGGCCTACAAGGCGAAAGGGGGCTTTACCGGTTCTAAATGCCTTAGCTAAGGTCTTGGTGCCCATGTACCAGACCTCCCTGAATGGTCCGAAGTCGCCAGCGGCAAAGTTGAATTTGCCACTAATGAAACCTTTTTGTACGAAGCCCTGCATCAGCTTTCTGTTCTGCCTTACTGCCAGGTGGTCAACTCTAACTAGTTCTCTCGTAACATGGCCATCAAAAGCCACTAGCCTACTCTCGACTATGTCTCTACTGGTGCCGTCTGGCTCAGCACGGTAAATATTCACGTCGAAGTATTGCATTATATCCTGGGTATCGGCCTTGTACTTGTGCGCATAGACCGCTGCGGCCTTGACTGGAGCCCACCTATCATCCAGCCACATCCAGCTTGAGAGAGTGTAGCAAATACGCACAAAGGCGAACTTGCCAAGCGATTGTTGAATGCCCTCAATGACCTCTTCAAGTCAGAACGATTCTCTGGCCGCCTTGTTGGCTTCAGCCACAGCGACAATTACCAGGAAGACTAGAAAAACTATCACAACACCTCCTCTGACGCTGCCAAGAATTAACGCCTGTCGCTCAGTACCTGACTCTCGATGAATCTTATGTGTACGGTTCATGACATTCTCCCCTTACTCACTTATTGCCTTTGATGGTAGCAAGCATTACCTAACCTCAGGAACGGCTCGCCTTAAAACCATGGATCATGACATTTCGGGTAGGTAGGCAAGTCAGGGTACCGAGGGTCCGGATACTGAGGCTGGGGCACATCGCGAACACACGTACCTTCGTTTACATGCCCATAATACACAAATGGGCAGTTTGCTTGGTTTTCAGTACAGTCCAGGTCCTCCCAACCCCAGTGCGGCACGCAAGACTGGCCTTTACGGGCCTCGAAAGCAGTACAAGGCCAGTCCTCTTTTTCCTGCCATGCTACCCACCCTTGGGTAGGACACGAAGGTGAACGTGGCGTGTGTTCGCAATCGAAGTCCCACTCTACCCAACCTCCGGATAGAGACAAGAGTTCCTCTTCCGTCATCCTCTGCGCACCTGCAGCTACAAGGGCCATGCCCAAGATCAAACTACTGATGATAAAGTATCTGCCTATTGCTTGTCTCCTTACCTACCGGTAACTTGTTCAATCCAAGAATGTTCCAAAACGTCCATTATACGTCTCTCTGCCATTAGTCTGGCTTGCCTTGCGAATTTGTAATCTGGCCATTGACGATATACCCTCTCAAAGTACTTCTTTGCCTTTTCGTGGTCCTTCAAGTATTGCCAACATATCCCACAGATGTAATTGGCCTCTGCCAAGAAAGATCCTTGCTGGCAGTGCTCCGTAACCCAGTCAATCAAATCTGCTGCTTGCAAGAAGTATCTGGATGCCAATTCTGTTCGGCCATGCTGCTATGCAAGCAATGCACTCATGTAGAACTGCACGGCTATCTCATAAACCGCTGCTGGAAGATCTGGGCTGTCCTTGTAATCGGCCTTGAGGGCCTCAATAGCCCCCTGCACATCCTTTCCTTTCATCAGGTCTAACCTGACAAGCCCTTGCTTGGCCCACAACTGATTGGGATCCGACTGGTCCATATGCCCTTGGGCATAC
This sequence comes from Sedimentisphaerales bacterium, assembly GCA_029907605.1. Lineage (GTDB taxonomy): Bacteria > Planctomycetota > Phycisphaerae > Sedimentisphaerales > Anaerobacaceae > DTPU01. The sequence continues at coordinate 1,293 of JARYLO010000014.1, read as the reverse complement.
TGGTACAAGCCCGCAGCCTTATCCGGATATTGGGCCTTAGCCTGATTCAATGGGTCAGTGGCGACAGACTCAAGGAAGGTATTGGCCAGTTTGCACAGTTCAACCGGCAAGCTAGAGCGGTTAGCATAGTCATGTGCCAAAGTATCAATTGCCGCCTGGGCCTTATCCAGCTCCCCAGCCCTGATGAACGATTTGACTAGCTCTACCGCTGACCAGAGGGTGTATTTATCAGCCTTATTGGAGTGCTCCGCATTGTACCTGTGGATCAACCTGGCCTGCTGCGGCCAGCGATCACGATACCGCATCCCTAGCTCATAGATGTCCTTACTACTTAGCCCAGCCTTGGATATGGCCTCAATCAACGCCTCAATGGACCTATCTACCTGCCCTATCTGACCTTCATCCTTGGGATTAGGGGCCAACTGACCATCTATCAGCCCTATCTGACTTGCTATGGCATACGCATCATCTGGCCAATGCTCTATGCAATACTGATAAAACCTCCTTGCCCTATCAGACCTACCCTGCCTACTGTATAAGTACCCTATCTGATATGTAACCGCAGGCTGGTCCTTTGTGTCATTGCCATCTACTATACCCTGCTTGATGATCTCTATCTGTGACCATAGCCCGTATCTATCCTTGTACGGATAATGCTCCACATTGTACCTATGCAGCTTGAGCCCCTCCTGTACACGGCCCAACCGGATGTAATACTTGCCAAGATTGTAGATCGTACCTGAGATATCCTTGTGATCCCTAAACTCCACCAACAACCTATCTACCTGATCTACAGCTGCCTTCTCATCACCTGCCTCCAATGCCATATGCACTAGGTCCCTCTGACCATGTATGGACCACTGGCTTCCATGTCAGGCCTTGTTGGCCAATAACTGCTGATATACACCCTGTGCCTTCTCAAACTGCCTTAGGTCCTTGTATTTCCTAGCTACCTCATATACCGCCTGGGCCAGGCCCGGATGATCCGAAAACCCCTCCAACATCTGCTTGTAACTACTATCTGCCTCAGATAACCTGCCTGTGCTGATATAGACCAGCACCAAGCCCTTCTGGCTAGAAGGGCCTCTGGTCCTTATCACTAGATCCATCCAAGACCTGCCTGTATAGACCTTCTGCCTTGTCAAACTGACCTACTGCCAATAGCCCATCTGCCTGCTTAATGTCTTCTACTGGTCCTGCTAAGATAGATAGATCCGGAATTGTAAAGATAGCTAATCCTAGACCCAGACATAAACCCCTTACACACATACCCCTAGCCATAAGCAATCTGCT
>JARYLO010000149.1 GCA_029907605.1 Sedimentisphaerales bacterium | reverse complement strand
ACGAACTTATGCATCAGCCTGTGCCTGAGCCGGTCCGAAAGCATCCTCCTGGGATTCTTGCCACCAGCAACCTGGGCATAGGTCCTCCGAATACAGCTATTTCACATCTTCATCCTCAGGAAGTACCGCTCGGCAGCAGCCTCATAAAGATAGAAACAATGACAGGTAGGGCATATCCTCGTACAGGCCTGGCATTCAACACAGAGCAGGCCCTGCTCCTCAAAGATCTGGCTATCATATCCCCTCTCCAGGCAATCCCTGAATTGCACCCCGTCGGGCCATTGACCATTGATGAGGGCGAGTTTCTCCTGTGCCTTTGACCTGCCCTGCTGCACCTAGGCCCTAGCTTGCTCAGTGGCCTGCTTGAATATGTCCCTGTGTCTATCCATGAACTCCTTGCCCAGCCAAGAACCTGCCTGGACGATAAAGCCTCCATCCACAGGCGAGATATTCAGATCAAACTGGCCCTGTGCATAAGGCCCACCGCCGAAGAGGTTGCAGAAACAAGATGGACCAGGCTCAACACAATCCGAACTAATGATCATGATCAAGGCCCGCCTTGCCAGGTAGAAGCCATCCTCTAAGTCATGGTCCAGAAAGACCTTATCGAGGATCTCTATGGCCCTAAGATCGCAGGACTTTAGGCCCAATACTGCAAAGGGCTCAGCCTCAGGACACAGTACCTGCCCGGGTGGCATACTTGCCACTGGCTCCCAGATGGGGAAGAGCAACTCCTTCACAGGATTGATACACCGTATCGGATTGAGGCTTACAGGGCCACCTTCATACGGCACCAAGACATGGCCAGACTGCAATTCCTTAGGCACATAGAGCCGCCGCTCACTGGCCAAGGCCTCTACAAGACCATAAAGTGCTTCGACAAAGACAACCGGCCCTTCTTGCTGATTAGACATGGATAGGGATTCCCTTCGGCCTTGGTAGCAGGCCCTGGTAGGTCATTGTCTTAACCTGACCTTTCATATTCCAGGCCCTTGATCCTGTGATTGAGCTCACATTCACAGAACTACTAATGTCGAGGCTAGCATACTTGATAACAATGTCAAGCCCTTTTTAGGGATTTTGTGATTTTAATAATGGTCTGGCCCTTCGCGTGGACCCCAGAGCTGAGCAGCCAGGGGACATCCTACTTGGGCCTGACAGTTTGGCTGCTCCGGCCTTCTGTTTTAGTAGCGTATACTTACGTTCTGCTAGCTGAGCTGGCCCAAACGTTCCTGGCCGGGACATGGTTGCGAGCTTGATCCTATCGCCTATAAAACGGTCTTTTGAGCAATAGACCTGTCGGAACCCTTGGGCAGGATGATCGTAAAGGTGCAGCCTCCTGCTTGGTTGTTCTGAACGGTTATCTGGCCGCCATGCCTTTCGACCACCTGCTTTGCAAAGGATAGACCCAGCCCTGTACCTTCCCTATCTACGGTCCTGGCATTGCTGGCCCTGTAGAACTCCTCGAAGATCCTGGGCATCTCGTCCCATGGTATGCCTATACCTGTATCCCGAACGTGTATGACGACCTGTTTGCCTTGGTCAAGGACCTCAAGACGAACCTTACCACCTTCAGGCGTATACTTGACGGCATTGAACAGGAGGTTCTCCAGGGTCTCCTCTATCAATAACTGTTCACCACAGATGATATCCAATGACGCAGATATCTCGGCAGTGAGGGAGACGGACTTTGCCTCTGCCCTGTCCTTGACCGCACCTATGGCCTTTGCAACCACCTGCCTTATAGGAAAACAACTGATCTCCACCTTACCTGCCATCTTCATGTGTGTCAGCTTTAGCAGGTCGGTTACAAACGCCAAGGCCTGTGCGGTCCTGCGGTGGGCCCTGCCAATCATGTCCTTCTGGGCGTGGTTGAGAGGGCCTAATAGCCCATCATACACGGTGTCTATGCAGCTCTGGATCGCAGCCAGATGTCCCTTCACATCATGGCTAACCCTCAAGACATACTCGTTCTTGAGCTTGTCCTTCTCCTGCAATTGACGATTGGCCAACTCCAGTTCCTCCTGCTGGTCACGCACCTGTTGTGCAATAGAGGTGGTCATGTAGACCACAAGAAATAGCGTCACACAGAATACAAACAGGCTGCCCAGGACAAAGATGCCATCGCGATACAGGCCATGACCTGCAAAGCCCTCTAATGGGTGATGGCTCAGCAGTCCAGTGTATTCCAGGATGACCATGGCCCCAAACAGCACACATGCCAGCCCTGCCTGGATGTAGCTTTCTATCCGCGACCTGAGGATGCTGGCAATGATCATATGGAAGACAAAGAAGAATGCGAATGGGTTCTCTATGCCGCCTGCAAAGTGGAGTATGGTGGTAAGTATGGCAAGGTCTCCAGATATCTGGAGGCTGATAACCCGGCCTATGGCCCTTGAAGGTGGCTCGTCACGACCCCTAGTCAGCCACCTCAAAAGGCCATACAATGCGGCATTATATACCAGTAGCGCACCAGCAAGGTAATAGAGCTGTCTGCTTGCAAGATGCACACCCAAGAACCGGCTTGAGACAAAGGTGGCCACCACAAGGGCGCCTATGGCCACCCAGCGCAGGTTCGCTAGCCAGATGGCCCTCTTGGCCATGCTGGGGCTCTGCAGGATCTCTTCCATGCGTCTAGGCCTTATGCAATAGGGCCTCGACCTTCTCTATCAGTACGTCTGGCCTTACAGGCTTGTCCAGGTATCCTTCTACGGGCAACCAGGTCTCGTCCCCTGCTTCGGGCTTAAAATCGATGCCAGTCTTCTGTTTGACTGCGGTCAGCATCAGTATGGGGATCTGTGCGGTCTTGCAATCCTGCTTCAACTGCCTTGCCAGATTGAAGCCCTCCTGGGGGGTGGTCATCATCACATCCAGTATGACCAAGTCTGGCTTGTTGGCCGTGATCTTCTCCATGGCCTTCGCGCCATCAAAGGCGCTGTCCACCTGGTGGCCCCTGTTTTCCAGCACGACCCTCATTGCCTCTATGATGTCCGGGTCATCGTCAACTATCAGGATCCTTGCCATATCTTCTCCTTGCTTATCCAGCCAATCGGTAGATCCAGTTCAGCCAATATGACCTCAAGATAATACCCTATCCTGCCTGTCAAGTCTTCGCTCAAGTTTGGCCCTGGCTCGACCGCCTTGGGTTCTATCCCGAGAATCACCACCTGATCTGGCAATTGGCCCAAGGTCCTGGCCAGATTCAATAGGCCGATTACGTCCATCTGGTGGTCGCAGGCGCCGGCAATCTGCTTTGTGCTCAGGACCTCATCCAGCCCAAACCTCCTCATCTGCCCAGGGCCCAACCCCATATATGCACAATCTATTATCACTACCTTCTGGCGGCCTTCGATAGCATGGAGGATTGCCAGGCCACTGGTCCCAAGGTCCATAAGATCCACACAATCTGCTAGCTGTGGTATACGCCTAAGGTGATCTATGATCACAGGGCCTATCCCCTCGTCCCCCATCAACCGATGCCCAAGGCCTATCACTGCAACAGATGGCCTCATGCCCGGCGCCCTTGCTAGATGAATCTTACTTCAATGGCATGCGTCGAGCAGGAGATGCAAGGGTCGTATGCACGAACCAACATCAATAGTTTCTGACGGACTGCATCCTGGCCCTCGCCCATGATCTGGGGTACCAGGGCCTCCATGTCCTTTTGGATATTGGCATGGTTCTGGCCTGTAGGTATGCATATGTCCGCAGCCACGCATCGGCCCTTCTTGTCAAACTCATACTCATGGAACAGGATCCCGCGAGGGGCCTCCACGCAACCTACGCCCTTGCCGGCCCTACCAGACCTGGTCCTGGGCTTCTCCTGCCTAATGCCCTTTGTCAGTAGGGAGTGTATCATCTGGATGCTGGTTTCGACCACATGGGCACACTCGACCAACTGTGCCACCGTATTCATGTACGGATTGCAGCAGCCCTTGACCAGTCCCAACCTGGCCGCCACCTCCTTTGCCAATGGCGATAGCAGGTCTGCATTGTTGTTGAACCTGGCCAGTGCACCGACCGCATATGAATCGCGATGCCAACGACACCACTTTGCAGTAGATTGTTCCGAAACATATTCATTGGCCACAGAGTGCCACTGCTCTATAGGCACTAGACCATCACAATCCGTGGATCCGATCTGGCCGTGATAGAAGGTATAGGTGGGAGGCTCGGTCTGCCGCAGGCTTACATACTCGGTAGGTCTCTCAAATCTGGGGATCCTGTCTGCTACAGCAGCGACTAGGTCCACTACCGCCATCAGGTCCTTGACCGAATCCTTCAGGGCCTGTTGTAGATCGCGTAGTTGCTGGGCATTGGGGATCCTTGTAAGCCCTCCAGGTGTGAGGGTGACAGGGTGTGTGGTCCTGCCTGCCAATAGGTCAGACCATTGGTTTGCAAGTCGATGGAGCCTCACGATGGTCTTGACTGCCTCGAGATTACTGGATGCAAGTGGCACAACCGATGGCACGCCAAAGAAGTCTGGTGCTGCAAGGTAGCCGATATGCAAGATGTGGCTTTGGAGTTGCTCTGAATAATGCATTAATATCCTCAGGGCATCGGTCTGAATGGAGACCTCGATGCCCATGGCATTCTCGACGGCCTTTGTGGCAGCAAGGGAATGTGTGATCGAACAGATCCCGCAAATCCTGCTGACGATCGTCTGGATATCGGTGAAATGCTGCCCTCTGACCATGGCCTCGAAGAAACGTGGGGCCTCTGGCACCTCCCAACGGACCTGCCTTATCTGATCGCCAGCCACCTCAACTACGATGTTGCCATGGCCCTCTATCCTGGTGACGTGATGTACGTGTATCTTCAATTCTGTACCCATCTTTTCCTTGGCACCTATGAGATCTTTGTGATCAGCCCCTGTTGGCTACCAAAAAGCGACATCTTCAGCCTCAGGTCATCAACAGGCAACGAAAACCTCTTTACCACCTCGATGGCTCCATCCACATTGGGGTTTTCTGCATACCCCCTACAGCCAAAGCACCTAAAACCGTTGTTAGGACACC
>JARYLO010000148.1 GCA_029907605.1 Sedimentisphaerales bacterium | reverse complement strand
GGCATAGTTCTTACTCCTTCTTATCTGCATCCTCCTGCGCCTGGCCATCGGCCTGCGATTGCGCAGGGTTATCTGATTGGGCCTGCTGGCCAAGGGCATTTACTATGACCTTGCTTGGCCGCAGGACCCTCTCACCGCGCATGTAGCCCTTTTGGCACTCCTGCAGCACCACCTGATTGGTCTTTGCAGGCTCACAACGGGTCATCAGGGCCTCGTGGAGCCTGGGGTCAAATGCCTGGTCAACCGGCTGGATGGGCTCAACGCCATATGACCTAAGGAATGCCTGCAACTGGTCATAGACGATCCTTATCCCTTCAACGATCGCCTTTGGGTCTGATCGAAGGGTTGCCTGCTCGATGGCCATCTCAAGGTGATCGCAGATAGGCAAAAGGGCCTTTAGCATCCTGTCCTGTTCACAGGCCAGGTTCTCGGCCATCTGCCTCGGCAGACGCCTTTGGAAGTTTGTATAGTCCGCACTGACACGCTGGAGCCTCGCAAAAAGTTCATCACGCTCCTTCTGCAAGGCCTCTATCTTGGCCAACAGGTCCTCAGCTTGCTGGGCCTGCTCTGACCCCGCTTGGTCAGGCTGATCTTGCTGCGTTTTTTCTATATTATCATTATCTGCCATATGCTCTTACCCAAAATATCTCTTGAGCCTTTCAAAGAATCCTCTTGTCTTTGGCAGGACATCCTTATTTTCTGTCTTTGCAAACTCCCTCAGCAACTCTTCCTGCCTGGGGCTTAGATTGGTGGGTGTCTCTATAACTACCTGGACCAACTCATCGCCCACACGGCCAGTCCTGTAGTCAGGCAGGCCTTCACCCCTGATCCTAAAGACCGTCCCATACTGGGTACCAGGCGGGATCCGAAGGCTCTTGGGCCCATTTAGGCTCGGCACCTCTATCGTCGCCCCAAGGGCCGCCTGGGTGAAACTGATCGGGACCACAGTCTTGATGTCATTGCCCTCTCTTTCAAAGAACTCGTGCGGCCTGATACGGACATAGCAATAAAGGTCCCCATAAGGGCCACCATTTGGTCCTGGTTCACCCTCACCAGCGACCCTGATACCCTGGCCTTCATGTACCCCAGCAGGGATCTTCACCACTACGGTCAGCCTTCGCGGCACGCGGCCAGTACCCCTGCAGGTTGGACAGGGATTGGTCACTATCTGCCCGGTTCCCTTGCACGTAGGACAGGTGGAGACTATCTGGAAAAAGCCACCCCCCCTTGCCACCTGCCCAGTACCACCGCAGGTAGTGCATTCTGCAGGCCTGCTGCCACTGGCAAGCCCAGTGCCATTGCAGCTCTGACAGCGATCCTGCCGGGTGTATTCGATGGTCTTTTCCGTACCCTTGGCTATCTCCTCCAGGGTCAGATCCACATTGGTCTCCAGATCATAGCCCTTTGCAGGACCTGGCCTGCGGGTACGACGCCTGCCGCCGGTCCCAAAGATCCCCTCGAAGAAGTCGTCGAAGCCAAACATGCTGAATATGTCTTCGACGTTCATCTTCGAGAAGTCGTGCATGCTCGCACCCCGAAGGCCTTCATGGCCAAATTGATCATACTGCCTGCGTTTTTCGGGGTCGCTGAGCACCTCATATGCCTCAGCGCATTCCTTGAACTTGGCCTCTGCCTCCTTGTCGCCTGGGTTCTTGTCCGGATGGTACTTGAGCGCCATCCTGCGGTAAGCCCGCTTTATCTCTTCGGGCGTTGCATTCCGGCTGACCCCAAGCACCTCATAATAGTCTCTCTTGGCCATCTGTTCCCCTAACAGGCCAGGAGCCTCGCTTGTGACGAGGCTCCGGCCATATGCCCTCCTGACATATCCTACAGATTAGCGGACTGCACCGGCCAGGGCCTCCTTTTCCTTCTCATCCTTTATGTCAGTGACCAGGACACTGCTTGTCAGCATCAGCCCAGCCACCGACGCTGCAGTCAATAACGCGGTCCTTGCAACCTTGGCAGGATCCACTATACCTGCCTCGAACATATCTACGAACTTGCCGGTATTGGCATCATAGCCTACGTTTTTTTCCTTTGCCAGCCTCTCCATCAACTGGGCAACGACCACATCGCCCGGCTGGCCAGAATTCTCGGCGATCTGCCTTGTGGGGGCCTTCAAGGCGTTTATAACGATGTCAAAGCCGATCTTCTCATCACCCCTTGCCTTTGCCTTGGCCTTCTCCACCTCAGGGATCGCCCTCAGGAATATCACCCCTCCACCAGGGACTATCCCCTCCTCTGCAGCGGCCCTTGTGGCGTGCAGGGCATCCTCGATCAGGTCCTTGCGATCCTTCATCTCCGTCTCTGTAGGTGCCCCGACCTTTATCACCGCAACCCCACCAGTGAGCTTTGCAAGCCGCTCCTGGAGTTTTTCGCGATCGTAATCAGATGTGGTCTTCTCGATCGCAGCCCTTATCTGGTCACACCTGGCCTTGATGTCCTTGGCCTTGCCAGCTCCCTCTATGATCGTGGTCGTGTCCTTGGTGACCACCACCTTCTTTGCCTGGCCAAGCTGCGACAGTTGCACATTCTCCAGCTTGATACCGAGGTCTTCACTTATGAATTGGCCTCCAGTCAGGACCGCAATATCCCCCAACATGGCCTTGCGGCGATCGCCGAAGCCAGGGGCCTTGACCGCGCAGGCCTTGAGTACACCTTGAAGCTTGTTTATCACCAAGGCCGCGAGGGCCTCTCCTTCCACGTCCTCTGCTATCACCAATAAGGGCTTGCCCACCTGGGCAACCTTCTCCAGCAGAGGTATCAATTCCCTGACATTGGAGAGCTTCTTCTCATAGATCAGGATGTAGGCATCCTCCAATACCGCCTCTAAGGTCTCAGGGTTGGTCAGGAAGTAGGGAGAGATATAACCGCGGTCGAATTGCATCCCCTCCACCACGGTCAGCTCATTCTCTATCCCCTTGCCCTCCTCTACCTCGATGACCCCTTCCTTGCCGACCTTTTCTATGGCATCAGCCAACAACTGCCCGACCTTTGGGTCGTTATTGGCAGAGATCGTGGCCACATGTGCGATATCTGCATGGCCTTTCACCGGTATACTGGCGGATTTGATGAACTCGGCTGCAGCCTCTGCAGCCTTCATTATGCCCCTTTGGATACTGACCGGGTTGGCCCCTGCAGTAACGTGCCTGAGCCCCTCCGTGAAGATGGCCTCAGCCAATACGATGGAGGTAGTCGTGCCATCGCCTACCTCATCAGAGGTCTTGTTGGCCACCTCGTTTACCATCTTGGCACCCATATTGGCAAATGGTTCGGGCAGTTCTATCTCCTTACTTACGGATACACCGTCCTTTGTGATCCTTGGTGAGCCCCAACTCTTCTGCAGGATGACGTTCCTGCCTGTTGGGCCAAGGGTCACCTTCACTGCTGCAGCAAGCTTCTGGAGCCCTTCTTTGAGCTGCAACCTCGCCGCATCATTGTAGATCATCTGTTTGGCCATAACCTTTACCCCTTATAATTCGGAACCTCCAACGCCACTAGTCCTCAATCCTTCTCGACCACACCCAACAGGTCGGTCTCGCGTAATATCACCACCTTCTTGCCTTCCAGCTCCACCTCATGGCCGGAGTACTTGCCGTAGATGACCTGATCACCCACATCTACGGACATAGGACTCCTCTTGCCATCATCTTGTAACTTGCCAGGCCCAGCGGCGATCACCTTCCCGATCTGGGGCTTCTCCTTGGCCGTATCTGGCAGGTAGATGCCACCAGCGGTCTTATCTTGTGCTTCAATAGGTTCTACTACCACTCTGTTATCTAAAGGTCTGAGCTTCATATCTGACTCCTTTTACTATCACCAGCTACATAGACCCTTCTACATCTCCATATCCTCATAGTCCTCGTCCATCTCAGAAGGCCCGCCAGGGTAGCGGGTCTTCTTCTTATCCTTGGGCTTCTCCACCACCAGGCAATCGGTGGTCAGCAGGACCCACGCGATACTTGCTGCATTCTGTAGGGCGATCCTGGAAACCTTTACAGGATCCACGATCCCTGCAGCCATCAGGTCCTCAAAGGTGTCGGTGGCTGCATTGTAGCCATAGCCACCCTTACCCTGTTCTACCTGGCTGACCACTAAAGGCGCTGTAGCGCCAGCATTCTCAGCTATCGCATAACAAGGTACACGTAGGGCCCTTGCCACGATCTCTGCCCCGATCTTCTCATCACCAGTAAGTTTGAGCCGGTCTACGGCCTCAATGCAGCGGATGAAGGCCACACCGCCACCAGGCACTATCCCTTCCTCTAGTGCAGCCCGTGTTGCATGGAGGGCATCCTCGATCCTGGCCTTCTTCTCCTTCATCTCCGCCTCTGTGGCAGCCCCCACCTTGATCTGGGCTACGCCGCCAGTGAGCTTTGCCAACCGCTCCTGGAGCTCTTCGCGGTCGTAATCCGATGTGGTCTTCTCTATCTCCTCCTTGATCTGTTTGATCCTGCCGTTGATCGCCTCCTGACTGCCGGCACCCTCAACGATGATCGTGTTGTCACTGTCTATAGTGACCTTCTTTGCCCTGCCAAGCTGGGATATACTGACCTTCTCCAGGTCTATACCGAGATCCTTGAATATCGCCTCAGCGCCGGTCATGATGGCGATATCCTCCAGCATGGCCTTTCGCCGATCACCATAACCTGGTGCCTTTACAGCAGCTACCTGTAGGATGCCTTTCAGCTTATTGACCACCAAGGTCGCCAATACCTCGCTTTCCACATCCTCTGCGATTATCAATAGCGGCCGCTTTGCCTGTGCGACCTTCTCCAGCAGAGGAACGAGCTTGGCCACATTACTGATCTTCTCCTCGTGGATCAGGATGTAGGGCTTCTCGAGCACACAGACCATATTCTCAGGGTCTGTGACAAAGTGCGGGGATAGGTACCCGCGGTCGAATTGCATGCCCTCTACAAACTCCACCGTTGTCTCCAGTGACTTGCCCTCCTCAACGGTGATCACGCCGTCCTTGCCCACCCTTTGGAAGGCCTTGGCAATGATCCTGCCGATCTCCTGGTCGTTATTGGCAGAGACCGATGCTATGTTGATGATGTCGTCGGGCTTTTTTACATCCACCGCCTTGGCCATGGATGCCAGCTCGCCCACAACCGCCCTTGCAGCAGCCTGTATGCCCCTACCAACAGCCATGGCATCCGCACCAGCGGCTATGCTACGGTATGCCTCCCTGAACAAGGCCTCGGTCAGGACGGTAGCGGTGGTAGTACCATCACCGGCGGTCTTAGAGGTCTT
>JARYLO010000147.1 GCA_029907605.1 Sedimentisphaerales bacterium | reverse complement strand
GTGCCACAGGTGGATTGATCAATCTTGCAAAGATCTGGGCCTGATGGATAAGGCTGGATTGATCTTCAGTAGGGATAGCCATTGTCTGTGCACTTGCAAACTGTTGTTCTATGGTAGGGCTAGTAAGTAAGGCCTGTACCTGGTCATCAGGCCTAAGATCCAATGCCCAAGGCAATAGGATTGCCAGTTCTATAAGTGCAATAGCTATAGTTGCTATGGGGCTAGGTCTAGTAGGCCCTATAGCTGATGATGGGCCCTTGTTAGGTCTGCTAGGGGTCTTCATGGTACGATCCTTGGATATGTCCTCTTGCTAGAGGCAGGATACATAGTAGTTGTCTTAGATGCGATAGGGATACAGGGCCTGTTGGGAGGATAAAGGCTATCTTGTGTGGTATAGATGGGCTTAAGTAGCCTATGGACAATGACTTATAGAAGACTTGGGTTTAGTGCGTTTTATGCTTGACATGGTGCTGGCAGGTGCTGTAATTTGATTTATGGTCATCTAGGTAGGTAAGTCTAGAGGCAGTAAGCAGTATCAGATATACTGGGAGGTAGGCCTGTGGGAGGCCTGCGAGAAAGAAGAGGTATTAAGATCAGGTTACTAGCCTGCTGGGGAAGGCTAAGGCAGGATATCCCATCTTGTGCCAGAAGGAAACCATCGCTTGATAAGCAGATTGCTTATGGCTAGGGGTATGTGTGTAAGGGGTTTATGTCTGGGTCTAGGATTAGCTATCTTTACAATTCCAGGTCTATCTATCTTAGCAGGGCCAGTAGAAGACATTAAGCAGGCAGATGGGCTATTGGCAGTAGGTCAGTATCAGAAGGCAGAGGAGGTGTATCTAGGTCTGCTTAGTGTGGTTAGCGATCCAGATCAGAGGGTGATGATCTACAAGGGTTTGGGCAGGGCATATGCCCAGGCAGGCAGGGAAGAGCTTGTGCGGAAGGTATATAAGGGTTTATTGGAGGGATTTGGGGATCGTGCTGGGCTTAAGGGGGCCTTGGTAGGCATAGCAGATGAGTGTCGCAGTGCCAACAGGCACGCACTGGCAATAGAGCTATATAGGCTTATCTTGGATAGGTGGCCTAAGGATCCTGATGTGATCTGGTGGGATAGTGGGCTGATAGCCAGTCAGTTATGTGCCAACGACCAGAAGGCAGCGGATAGGTCATTAGAGGAGTTTGATGGCAAGTACAAGGCAGATGTCAATTACCGCAAGGCGATATGCAACATAGCGGATAATCTGAGGTGGCGTAATATCCAGACGGATAGGGCCAGGCAGTTGTATTCTATAGCAGCAGATGGTCCTGAGTATCCTGATATGCTGTGGGCCAAGATGGGCCTAGCGATAACAAGTATTAGGTCGAGGGACTATGTGACTGGTGGGAAGGTTGTAGGGTCTATCATAGGGCGATATGGTCAGGATAGCCGGATAGGATCGGCCATATGTCAGATAGCAGATGAATATCGTGCTGCTGGTAGGCACCGTGAGGCGATAGAATTATATCAGCGTGTGTTGGAGGATTATCCTGGTGATAGCTATGCGATGTGGTCACAGATGGGCATCGCTATCTCCAATATCGATCTTGGCAAAAAAGATGCCGCAGAATCGGCCATTGAAAAGCTGCGTAGGCATTACGCCGATCACCCATCTTTCTATAAGGCTGTTCGCGATATCGGCGACAACTACCGCTACAGAGACATCCACGACAAGGCCTGCGATATGTACCAAATCGCCCTTTCCGGCCTATCCGGAGCCGAAGCCTTTTGGCCCAAGGCAGGCATTGCCATCGCAAGTGTTCACCTCAAAGACTACCAGACCGCTGAGGCGCTCACCGAGCAAATCCAAACCGAGTTTGCCAATCACGCCCAACTGCCTGAAGCTGTCTGCCTTATCGGCGGCGCTTATCGCAGCATCGGGGACTACGATAAGGCCCTCGACCTGTACCAACTTATTCTCAAAGTTTGGCCCCGTAGTGAGCAAGCGTTGTGGGCCAAAGCGGGCATAGTAAGAATAGCTGTCGCTCTTGGCGATGAAGCCGCAGCCGAAGAGGCAATGGATAACATGACTACGGATTTCAAAGACCATCCCGCTTTGCCTGCCGCGGTATGGGCGACAGCGGAGGAGTATTATAACCTGGCTTTTCAGTGTGAAAAAGAAGGCCTGGACACCAAAGCCAAAGAGTATTTCGCAAAGGTCATAAGCACTGGAGAGGCAATCCTAAAGCAATGGCCAGAGTCCGCTCCTGGGCAAGAAGTTTTCCATATTTCGGCTGTTTGCTATGGGCGACTCCACGAATACGCCAAGGCCATCGAGTATTACCAGAAAGTGGTCGACGAGTGGCCGGACTACGAATACGCCTGGCAGGCGCAGTTTATGGTTGCGCGAACCTACGAATACCTTAAGAGATTGGGAGCCATTTCCAAGACAGATGCCGAGAGCCTCATAGCAACTGCTTACCAGAGGGTACTTTGGTATTACCAGGATAGCCCGGCAGCCCGGGCATCTGGCAACTGGTTCAAGTACCATCAATACGCAGATGAAGTACAGGTAGGTGGTAACCGGCCGAACCGTGATCGGCGTTCAAGAGAAGGAAAATGAACCGACATTCTCTGACCACTGTTCTAATTCTTACATGTCTATTTTTGCTTGTTGGCAAGACTCATGCCTGGGACGACTTACCACCCATACCCGATATTAATAACCCATATTCCCAATTCGTGTGCGTCGGGTGTCCTGTACAGTTCGATGGAAGTACTTCCTACGACCAGGATGAAGCGGGAGAGTCTATAGAACACTGGTACTGGTACTATGGCGATGATGGATACTGGCACGATGATGGCCCAACACCAACGCATACTTACAATGCGCCTGGCGCGTACTTGGTGTGGTTGCATGTCGAAGATGATGAGGGCACCGAGTCTTTGGAGGACGACTGCTGCATCGTGTACGTCGTCAAGGTTGACAAAGTTGTAGAAGCTGGGACCACAAACGAGGGACCTTTATATGTGTGTCCGGATGATACCGTAAACTTGCAAGCAAAACCTTATCCTGCAGGCGTGCCATTCCCTTCGGGCGAACCATATTGGAAAATTGTCAGTCAGCCGTCAGGAGCCAACGCATACTTGAGCCCTTCATCTGGCTCAGCGACAACGACGCTTAGTAGCCTTGGTAAGCCAGGAGAGTACGTAGTTAAAGCCAAATGTGGCAACAATGACACGGGTCATACCATCACTGTAAAAGTAGTTGAGGTAGAATCGTTGCTGCCGAATGAGGGTACAGAGATCGATGATGGCGACAATGAACCTAATACGAAGCTGTTTGTTGTCTGCGTGGTTCCTCCAAGTCCGCCGAGTACTCTGACAGTGACCGCGACGCCAAATCCAAGTGTCTCTGAGGCTGACCTGCCGGCTTGCTGGACCCTCACAGGAGGCACAGGTACAGGCAAACTAACCCGCACAGTCGACAAGACAACACCTGGGGAGACAGTAATCACATGTACTTGCAACACGTCAATGAAGAAGACCACAATTTGGGTTGTCAGGGGTGAGGTCAGCTTGGCATCCTCCTGGGCCTGCGATGGCCAACAAGTTAATGTTGACCTCATTTTAACTCCCGCTGGTGTTGAGAATCACATAACTAGTGTGCAATGGCAAGCCACCGTGCCTTCCGGTGTGACAAATTATGGCAGCCCTTCAGGTCAGGGATTAACGTTCTCCCAAAGAAGTGCAGATATCACGGAGTGGAGAATCGATAATGCTCGATGGTATTCAAATCAGGCAGATCACTGTAATGACGGTGCTGACTGGGAGATCGAGGCCACTTAAGATCGCAGGTAGTCTCAGTTGTAATACGAATTATAACCCATCTGCCACTGTCGTAACATTTACAGCTTCGGCGGCATTCGGAACCTGTTTAGACGGTTATGCAGAAGTGACAAATCCGGATAATCCTTTTTCTGGTTCTCCAGCATATTCGACCGAGTTTAACAGGCAAACACAATTGTGGGAGACTACCGTGACACAAGGAACATTTGTACGGGATGTTCAGGCAATCAGTTTCTGGAATGTTGCAGGAGGCACTGCTTCCCAGTATTATGATATGGTGAAGAACGAAGAGGAATATCATGAACAACAACAAATGGAGAATGCGGGTCATGCCAGATGGGGAACGGCTTTTCTGGTGGCAAATATCATGAACGCCGTACAGGCAAATCAGCCTTATACGGCATCGAGTCAAGCACAGTCACTTGCTCTTGCACAGCAAGCATTTGAGAACGCCCGAGTAGCTGAGGTAGTCAGAAGTTGGAATTACTTAGACCAACAGACTGTCATATGCGCTGATGAACGCGAAGCAAAGACTGCGGTTGGGTCAAGCCATAAAGTGGACATGCCGTGTACGTATCCGAACTGTCCTTAAAATTTGAAGGGGAAATTGATATGAAAAAGCACATTGTATTATCTCTGTTGTTAGTTGTAACCTGCGTTTTATTCGGGCAGGACAAATCTGCCAAGAAGGACCCGCCAGAACCAGTCCCTTTCTGGCTGACTGAGGCAAGGATGGCAGTAGGATCAAATTATGTTGAGACCTTTGCTGAGGCCTTCAAAGACCCAAATATCCTGATTGGCGTGTTCGAGCGACCACTTGAACTTGGCCAAGTTACTCCTACTATTTTGTCTTCCGGGGAAATTTTAGAGAATTTTCCTGGATATCTGGCAGCTACAAGGCGGTATAGCCTAAATAAATTGAGGTGTGTCAAAGCCCTAAAGGGCGAACCCCCTGAACCGGTGGTCCTTGTCCCCACATTTCTGTATATCTTTCGAAGTCTCTATGACCGACCTCCTGTTCCACCGTTTATACCTGTTCATGGAAGCAAATGGGTGCTTGCTTTAAAAAAGACATCGAAGGAGTATCGTATTGCTAGATTTGGCGACGATGTGGAAGAATATAAATTCCTTAATGATCGAACTGTCTTTAGCCTTTTCCGATGTGGCCATGGCGCACTCTGTCTAAAATGGCCAGAGGAAATAGAGCAATTTGAAGACATGGTTAAAGTTCCTGAGGGTATAGTAGATGATTTTGAGGCCATCCAGCGTGTTGTCACCTACACCCAGAAAGAAAAGATAGAGCCAAACGAGTTGGACGCTATCAACAAGACTTCGAAGATGCTCAAAACCGACGTGGCGAAATCTATCTTTGCGAAGGTGTTAAGCGGCAAATTCGGTAAAGTACAAGACCCAAACGATGGATAGACATATAATCCTCCCCCAAAACTGGGCGCAAAATTGAGCTGAATTAAGGTGGATTTGCCGCCTGAGACGATAACAGTTTC
>JARYLO010000146.1 GCA_029907605.1 Sedimentisphaerales bacterium | reverse complement strand
CCTGCCCTTTATCCTCAATAGGTACTCCTTTGCCTGCTGGTCCAGTTTGTCCCCGTAATCAGCATACAGCCAATCTGATAGCGTACCCACTGCCCTCAATGGAGCCTTCAGGTCGTGGGCGGTCACGTATGCAAAGTCCTGCAGCTCCCTATTGGACCTCTCCAGATCCCTTATGGTCATCTGCAGATCCTTGTTGAGCTGCTCAAGTGCATGCTCTGCCTGCTTCCTTGCGGTTATATCCCAGAAGATACCAAGAAGGCCAACAACCTTGCCCTGCTCATCCCTGACCGGACACTTGACCATCTGAACGATGTATTCCTTCCCATCACAGACATACAGCTCCTCTATCTCCTCTGTGAGACCCTTTTCCATGATCCTGCGGTCGTGCTGGCAATACCTCTCCGCCAGCTCATAAGGGAAGAAGTCGTAATCGGTCTTTCCACGGATCTGGTCTGGGCTGGCCAGCCCTAGGTCTTCTGCATAGCTCTCATTGCAAAGTAGGTAGACGCAATCGATATCCTTATAGAATATCTTCTGAGGCAGGTTCCTAAGTAGGTTCCTGTACCGATGTTCGCTCTCTCGAAGGGCCTGTTGTGCCCGCTGCCTCTCAGCGGTCTCTAGCCGCAGGACGATCGTATCTGCCACTGAGGCAGCAAAGTCCTGCTCCTCAAGTGTCCATTGTCTGGGCCTGGTGTCCTCCTGACATACAACACCTACCAACTTGCCATGCAGTCTCAATGGGACGTCCATCATGGATATGATGCCATACTTTGCCAGATAACCATCCGCAAACTCCCTAGTCCGCTGATCCTTTGCAGCGTCGTCTGCAGCCACGATCCTACTTACCTCAAGGGCCTGGACGTATCTTGGGTAGTCCTTGGTTGAGAACTGCTCACCACTTGAATGCAGGCCGTCGTTCAGTGTGAACTGGTTACGACAGACCAACATCTGACCTGACTGATCCAGAAGCCATATCCCAACCCGCTGCACATCGAGGGTCTTGGCCACCTCCTCTGTAATGGAATGGAAGGCAGCATCCAATTCCGCCTGGCCGAGCTTGCTGAGCTTTAGCAAGGCGGTCTGGTGTCTGATGATCCGCTCTGCGCGCATCCGCATGGCCTCCTCGGCCTTCTGTCGCTGCTCCATCTCGAGCCTCAACTGCTCATTTGCCTTGCGGAGCTCCTCGGTACGCTCCTGGACCCTTTGCTCAAGCTGCTCGTTTGCCGCCACCAGTGCCTGATCCCTGATCTGGATCTGGCCCAGCATCTGATTGAAGGTATCGATCAAAAGGCCGATCTCGTCATTACCCCTCTTTGTGGCCCTGACCGAGTACTGCTGCCTCTCAGAGACGGTCTTGGCCACCTCAGCCAGCTCCAGTATCGGTCTGGACACCACCACCTGGAGCTTTGATGAGACAAGGTATGCCACCACAAGTGCAATGCCAATCACGGCCAGGACCGTGGCCAGGTTTGCCCGGAACATCCTCTTTACAGGCTCTAGTGTCGAGCATAGCCTTACTGTGCCCAGGACCTCCCCATCCAGTACCACAGGCTTCGAGACAACCACCAGATCACCTGTGAACTGATAGCCATTGGGATCAAAGGCCCCTATGACCAGAGGGGTATCGATCGGTACACCAGGCCTTGTGTACCTTGCAAGTACCTGCTGGTTGTTGGTCAGTATCCAGGCATACAAGACCGATGGCTGGACATTGAAGGCCTCCAGGAGGCTGGCTGCGTCCTTCTGATCCTGGAATTGGACCGCAGCGCGGGCATTGGTGGCGATCATCGCCGCCTGTGTCTGCAGGGCCCTCACCAGGTTCTGCCTGGCGTTTATGTATTGGTAGGCAATGAAGACCGAGCCTGCCAGTATCAAGGCCAGTGTGCCTGTCAACATGATGACCGCCAGGAGTTTCTGGCGGATGGTCATGTCCTTTATCCGCTGTACGATACGCCTTCTTGCCTCCAAGATCCCCCCAGACATACTACATCTCCTCCTGTACCCGCTTGGCAAGTCGCAACAACTGTGAGCTTATCTGCAATCCCACGGCCTTTGCCTTTCCCAGTCCCACCTCAAACCTGACCTTCTTGTCCTCAAGCAAGAAGTTCATGATCCCTCCATCGGCAAGGAATCCTGGCTCATCGCCTATGGCCAGGATGGTGTGGTTGCCTAGGGCCTTGATGAGCCTAGATGTGCCCTTCTTTTCAGAAGGACTAATAAATAGGACATGACATTGGATTATCTGATCCAATTGTGGATGAACCGGATCCCCGTCCTGGGGTATGGGACCGAATCGTTTTATGGTTATGGGCCGGTCCTTGACAGGCTTTTTGGCAAGTAGATCCAGATGCTCCCCAAATGGGTCCTTACCCACAACCCCGATGATGTATGGGGCCTTCTGGTCTGAAAAACTGGATTGTGGCCAATCCACAAACTTGATGAAGTTGAAGATAAAGGCTGCCTTGATCTGGTACTCATCGCTGACCTGTGTGGCAGCGAATGCGTTAGCCCCGGGGGAAAGCAAGAACACCATTATGGCCATCGACGACAGCAGATACATCCATCTATCCTTGCCTAGCCCAGATGGCTCTGCCTGCCCCCTTTTGCCATAGTAACGACCAGTAGCCTTCTTCCTTGCAAGATAGACCATAGGATCGATCTTGTCCCATCCATACCATAAGACTGACTCAATGGGTCTAATCGGTAAATCTAGCAGGCTGCCTTAATTGAACCTATCTTGAACGGGCCATCACGAACCTGCAGACCATAGTGGCAAGTAGTGTAGAAGCCATTGCAACTAGGATGTCCCAGATGCCTGGCCCTCTGCCTGTCACTAGGCCCAACAGACAATTGAGGCCAAGAAGGCAGGCCGGCAAGACTATCAATAGCAAAGGCCTGGACCGTGACCTGGTGCATGCCAGGATCGCACTGAAGGTCCCATAGACAAGGCCGTAGAACACAATCCCACCTGCCGGCATGACGGCAGATAGCTCTATCCTTGTGAGGCTTGTCAGTCCTATAAGACCAGCGCCTAGCAGGACCAAGGCCGCATCCCAGAACGACAGTATGGTCAATATCCCCAATGTCGCAGATGCGCCTATAATGTCTGCAACCAGATCCCGGATGTCTGCAGTACGGTCCTTGGTAAACCCCTGTGTCCACTCATCTACCAGCCCATATAGCAGTATCACAAGCATGATTAGCCAGGCAGAGGCCCTAGACCAATTGACCCTCTGGCCTGGCCTGACAACCCCCCAAAGCAGCAGTGTCAACCCCATGTAGGCAATGATATGCAGGGCCTTGTCCGGAAAGCTGGTCTGCCTGACAGGCTGTGGGATCTGGATATGCGCCAATATGACCAGGGTGGCCCAGTACACAAGCAGGGCCACGATCCTGAAGTACTTCTCAGTCCTTGTGATCTGATTGCAGACCATGGCAAGATAATATGGTCTGCTGCCAAGATAGCCAGCTTTGATTCGCAAAGGCGGGCGGTTATACTGTCTTGCATAGATTATGGGAGGACAGATTATGGCTACCAGCACAACCCTAGTTACCAGACTGGGAACCACCGTCATCCAACTTGCACTTTGCCTGCCCCTCTTTGCAGGCCAACCATCAGGGGATACCAATGCCCAGCAACCTCCTCCAGGCAGGGCACGCAGGCAGCCAACATTGAAGATAATCCAACTTCCCCCACCTTCGACTGCAGGTAGTCTCAGCCTAGAGCAGGTCCTGATGGGCCAGAACCAACTGGGTCAGGTCTCAGCACAACCCCTAGGGGTGATAGAGCTTGGCCAGTTGCTGTGGGCCACTGCTATAGGGACGGCCCTTGTGCAAACGGGTGTACCTCAGGCCCAGCTTACCGCCTATGTAGTCACTGCCGACGGCATCTACAGGTATGTGCCAATGAATCATACCCTTGAGCAGGTCACGGCCCAGCCTCTGCTTGCAGCCCTTTGCATGTCTATTATCCCCCAACAGCCAGCTGCTGGCTGCGGCATCTTGATCGCCACGCCTGCAAGGGCCAGGTCCCGTTCGGACAACCCCATTAGGTCTGCCCTGCTGCTCGAGACAGGTCAAAGGCTCCAAAACCTGCGTCTGCAGGCAACGGCCATGGGTCTGGGCATGGTGGTGGCACAGCAGTTTGATGGGCCCAGCATAGCCAAGGCCCTGGGCCTTCCAAGGGAAACGGAGATACTTGCAGTGGTACTTGCTGGATACAAGGAGGGCCAGGCCACTGCACCGATTGGACCTACCAGCAGCACCACCCAGCAGAGGCGGACCGTCCTTGTGGTAGCAACAAGGGGCTTTAGGGAGGAGGAGCTCATCGAGACCAAAAAGGTCCTGGACCAGGCCGGGATCCAGACCTTTATCGTCAGTAGCAGGCCTGGCCTGTTGACAGGTATGTCTGGGGGTGTGGCCTATGCCTCGGCATCACTCAATCAACTGCGTGTAGATGACCTGGATGCCCTTGTGTTCATCGGCGGGACTGGGGCAGTGGAGTTCGCAAACGACCAGTTCGCCCATGGCCTTGCAAGGGCAGCCCTGGAGAGGCGAAAGGTGGTGGCAGCGATCTGCATTGCCCCTACGATCCTTGCAAACGCAGGCCTGCTTAGGGGTGTAAGGGCAACTGCCTACCCTACGGAACAGCAGGCCTTGGTTGCAGCAGGTGCGGTCTTCACAGGCAATCTGGTAGAAAGGGATGGACTGATCATCACTGCCAATGGACCTACAGCAGCAACTGCGTTCGGCCAGGCCATAGTGGCGGCACTGCAGGGTACATGATCAGGCCACAGGTGATTTTGTGATCTCCCGGATCAGGACCGTAGCATAGCTACCAGATGGCAGCTCGAAGCTCACCTCTACGTATGGTCCTAGGTCATCGTCCCCGCCGCACACAGAGACGTTCTGCGGTCTGAATCTCAGGGGCCTCCTTTCCCCCTTGGCGAGTATATTGCTTACGTGCTGGTTCTGGGCGATCAAGGCCTTTGCATGTTGAATGATGGGGCCCTCGATCTGGCCTGCAGGCCCAGTCAACTCGGTCATCCTGGGGCCCAGTATTGGGCCGGTTGGGCTGATCTGCCAGGTATGGCACCTAGGTTGCTCGGCCACAGGGTCCTCCACCCTAAAGCATGCACCATTGTCGTGCTTGTAGGCCATGTCACCTAGCAGCAGCTTGTCTATGTCCGGCATCCTTGCCACCAAGACCTTGTTGAATAGTGACGACTGGAAGGCGGAGACCAGCAGCTTCTTTGTGTGCAGGTCCACAGCACGGCAGGCCCTTCGCTTGTCTGCACCTGCCATCAGGGCCTTGAGGGCCCTCCTCTGCTGTGTATAGCAATGAGGCCAGGCCTGGTATGCCCTCTGGTAATCCCCTTGATCGTAGGCCTGTCTGGCCCGCT
>JARYLO010000145.1 GCA_029907605.1 Sedimentisphaerales bacterium | reverse complement strand
CTGCCTGGCCTGTGTGGTTGGCCGCATGGTCCTTGATCCTGGTCAGCGGCCTTTTGAAGGCCGTGATGCGGCAGCATGTCGCATCAAGACTAATCTCAGGGCCAGCAAGGAGGATCAGGCAGGCAGCGATCTTAGACCTGCTCGGTTTCTGGCTTTGGCCGCCGGTCATGTTAGGGTTGATCGCCTCATCTGCCATCGGTACTACGGTGGACTGGAGGGGTATGCGGTATAAGGTCTATAGCTCAAACCGTATCGAGGTACTCACTGATACCTACAACCGCGCTGCTACTGGCTAGCCCCTTGTTGATTCCGCAGGTCCCCTACCACCAGGATCCTGTCCTTACCGTTCCTCTTGGCCTCCATCAGTGCTGCATCTGCCTTGTTGAACAACTCATCTACGGTCCTGGCGTCCTCAGGGAAGCTGGCTAGCCCCCCACTGACCGTCAAGGTGCCCTTGCCCTTTGGCCCAAGGCTCGACCAGTCAGAGGTCCTTATCGCCTCTGTAAACCTCCTTGCTATTGCCAAGACCTCCTTGGGGTGTGCTGCATTGGCCCGCCGTTCAGGACAGTGCCTGCGAATGGCCATCCTCTGGTCGTCCCAGACGAGCACGGCAAACTCATCCCCACCAACCCTCCCTACCACATCATGGGGCCTACAACACCTTCGCATGAGGGCAGCGATCTCCTTGAGGATCCTGTCGCCCTCGGCATGACCATAGGTGTCGTTATACTGCTTGAAGCCATCTATGTCGAATAGGAGGACTGTCAACCGAACCTGACCGCCTCCTCCACGAGCAATGACCTGCCTGGCAAACTCCCATACATACCGGCGGTTCTTCAACCCAGTCAGGTCATCCTCGGTGGCAAGCCTCTCAAGCACCCGGATCCTGGCAACCAGGTCCGGCCGCTCTGCGGTGTTATCAGGCCTGATGCCATCAGGTCCTGTTGAGGCCGGCTGGAATATGGATCTTGAGGAGGTGGGGTAGAATAGGTAGTCGTCTGCCCCATCGCTATCAGGTCCTCTAAGGTGCCTGATCGCAATAGGTTCCTCATATACCCTTGCCAGCAGTAAGATCCGCCCATCAGTAGCACCCCTGATCTGCTTGATGATCCGTCCAAGTCGACACTCCAGACCACTGATCTGGATGGCCACAAGGTCCACGCGGCCTCCGTGAAGGGCCCTGAGGCCTTCATCGGGTCTCAAGTACACCTGGACCTTTTCCTGCTCGGGGCTATCTGTGAAGATCTCAGCTGGGTTACCGATCACCAATGCCTGCACGGTCGTACCCTTCAGTCCAGAACGGGCCACATCCTCCTACTGTCATCTTCATACTAGGTTATCGGTTGCCAAGGCGATCCGCAAGGCGACTTGAGACAACGCGGGCATTGACCTGCTGGGGAAGATCGGTTAAGCTATTGTGCTTTCTGCTAGTAAGGTCAATGAAGGCTTTGTAAGAAAGGCTGAGGTCACTATGCCCAAGATGAAGACGCACAAGGGCCTGGCAAAGAGGCTGAAGGTAACGGCAACCGGCAAGATCAAACACAGGCGGGCTGGTAAGAGCCACCTGATGAGTGGCAAGAGTCCAAAACGCAGGCGGCATCTCAGACAGCCGGCCCTCCTGGACAACAAGCCCATGGTCAAGAGGCTGAAGGTCAAGCTGGGGCAATAGCCGAACAGGAGATCACTGGACAAGGAATGAAAAAGGGGACATATGCCTAGGGTAAGAAAAGGTCATGCAGTCCACAAGGCACACAAACGTGTGCTCAAGGCCGTAAAGGGATGCTATGGGCCTAGACACAAGCACTACAGGCTTGCAAAGGAGGCGTTGACTAGGGCCCAGGTGAATGCCAGGGTAGGGCGCAAGCAGAGAAAGAGGCTCATGCGAGGCATATGGGTGGTACGCCTCAACGCCGCTTGCAGGGAGAACGGGATTCGGTACAGCCAGTTCATCAATGGATGCAAGAAGGCTGGGATTGCGGTCAACCGTAAGATACTCAGCCAGATCGCCATAGAGGACCCTGCCACCTTCCAATCCCTGGTCGCCGCTGCCAAGGCAGCGCTCTAACAGTAGCCTCCAGGATGCTGGACCAAATCGAACAACTTGGCCAGCAGGCCATGGCGGAGTTGGCCGAGGTCAAGGACGCACAGGCCCTTGAGGCATTCAGGATCAAGTACCTCGGCCGCAAGGAGGGGTTGATCCTGAGGATGCTCAGCCAGATCGGCAAGCTCCCACCAGACCTCAGGCGTCAGGCCGGTGCACTGGCAAATCAGTTCAAGCAGCAGGTCCTGGAGGCATTCGAAAGGGCAAAGGAGAGACTAGAGGCCCAGTCGCTGCCTGGGCTGGCTTATGTAGATGTCACACTGCCTGGCCTTGAGCTCATGGTCGGCAGGCCCCATGTGATCACCCAGACGATCAGGGAGCTGCTGGACATCTTTGGGAGGATGGGCTTTGAGGTCGCATATGGGCCTGCTGTAGAGGACGAATGGCACAACTTTGTGGCACTGAATATAGGGCCTGCCCACCCTGCCAGGGACCCCCAGGACAACTTCTACATAGAAGACGATCTTCTGCTCCGCAGCCAGACCTCAACGATCCAGATCAGGGTCCTGGAGAAGCAAAGACCACCCATCAGGGTGGTCGCGCCTGGCCGGGTCTACAGGCCTGACACAGTCGACGCCACACACATGTTCATGTTCCACCAATTAGAGGCCCTTGTGGTAGACGAAGGGGTGAGCATGGTGGACATGAAGACCACCATCGACCAGTTCATCAAGCTCTTCTTCGGGCAGGACACGCCTTGGCGGTTCAGGCCCAGCTTCTTCCCCTTCACTGAGCCCAGTGCAGAGGTGGATCTGTTCATGACGGATGCAGACGGTAGGGGCAGGTGGGTCGAGATGGGCGGCTGTGGGATGGTACACCCAAACGTGCTGGAGGCAGTAGGTCTAGACAGCGAGAGATTCACTGGTTGGGCCTTCGGATTTGGGATCGAGCGGCTGGCCATGCGGAAATATGGGATACCTGACATCAGGCTGTTGTTTGAGAACGACCTGAGGTTTCTGTCCCAGTTCTAATGGTAGCGGTCAGTGCCAAGACCTGCCTTGTCTGCGGCCTTACCTTTACCGACTCACTTATCCGGACCGGGCAAACCCATATGACCTTTTCCTGATCGGCCACGATCATCACCTGGGAACGCATATACCTTGGCACCTTCGCATCCATAAGGAACCTGGCAACCTTCTTCTCCTGCGACAGACCCAACGGTACGAACCTATCGCCAGGCCTAGGCGGCCTGACGATAAGGGGCGGCCTGATACTGTCCCAGTCAATCTGCTCTGTTACAGAGCTGGCCCCAGCAGAACGGATCCGAGGGTCATAACTATCAACCAGGCTTGCCTCTATGCGAACTGCCCCAAGCTGGGCCGCTCCTGGCACCGGTAACCCTACAGGGCCTGCTGTTTCGACACCTGGTCTAGGCCCTTGTCTGGTGATGTAAACATGCCCACCATCCAACCTGGCCACCAGCCCTGATGGAAGTGCAACCGCCTTGACAGTACCGTAGATCAACCCAACCAGCCCTCGATAATGGTGATATCCGAGATCGGCCTCCTTACATCCGGCCCTGGTCAATGCATGCCTCAGCAACTCCCAGAGGACCAATGGATGGACCCCCCTTGTATCCTCAATCGACAGCAAGACCCCACCGGGTACGGCCTTTATGGACCGACTGCCGCGAAGTTGCGCATCCGGCAACACATGGTTCAGGTAGAACTGATACACAGCCAAGGCAAGTGAAGAGAGGGCCTGCAAAAGGTCGCTGGCCGAACCTGCCTGAAGCATGGGTAGGAGTGCGTGCCTGATCCTATTCCTTGTAAATCGCAGGTCCCGATTGGTACTATCCTCCCGCCATGCTACGCCCCTGGCGATTAGATACTCCAGGATCTGGCCACGCGTTACACAAAGCAAGGGCCTGATCAGCGTCAGGCCTTCAATGGGCCTCTCTGGCCAGATCCCAGAGAGCCCCCTGAAGCCACATCCACGCATGATCCGATGGACAACGGTCTCTGCATTGTCATTGGCCTGATGGCCCAGCGCAATCCTTGAGCAGCCTGTCTCTCTAGCCATCTTGACCAATGCATCCAATCGTAAGATACGACCCGCAGTCTCCAGGGAAAGGCCAGACCTTTCTGCTAGGCCCTTGACATCCACGAACATACATACGAACTCAAGATCCCTGGCAGCCGCCTGTTGCCTGACGAACTGCTGATCTTGGTCGGCCTCGGAGCCACGAAGCTGGTGATTGACGTGTCCACAGACCAGGTCGATATCAAGCACCCCTGCGGCCTTCAGCCTGGTTAGGGCCTCTAGGAGGGCCATAGAATCCGTCCCACCGGAAACCGCAACCAGGACCCTGCAACCCTGCGGGATGAGGGCGTACCGGCAGACAAAGGCTGCCAATCTCTGTTCAAGCACAAAGTCCATCACTACAAAGTATAAGGGCCTGGACTAGCCAGGCCCATCTTGTAAGCCAGCAAGAAGGATCACTCACTGCTGCTTGCTCAGCTCCTCCAATCGAGACTCGGCCCACTGTTTCCACTGTGGGTGCCTGACCCCCTCGCTCTCCAGGGCCAGTTTGTAGGCCTCCACGGCCTGGTCCTTCTGATGCAGATACCGATCCAATATGTAGGCAGCCTTAAACCTAGCTGGTCGCTCGGTCTGCGGATCCCATTGGTATGCCCGCTGATAATAGGTCAGGGCGGCCTGGTAATCCTTCATGTCTTCATATATCGTACCGATCTGGAATGCTGCGTCGCCGATCTTGTCGCTGTTGGGGAAGCGACTGATCAGCCTCTTGTATGCATCCAGGGCCCTCCTCTGATAGATGCGGTCCGGCAAGAGGACCAGTGCATTGGCCTCTCTATGCAGGCGCAGGGCCTCAAGGTATAGCCGATCAGCATCCTCGATCCTGGTGGTGGCCCTAAGCTCCGGCCCTGGTATTACATCTGCTATATACGTGTACTGGGGCATGGTCTTGAAGGCATCCAACTCGGAGCGGGCCTGCTCCAATTGACGCTTGTTGCCCACACGCGAGTAGTAGTCCACCAACATCTGCAGGGCCTGGCCATAGGCCTGCCGGTGCTGCTGGACCTTCTCTACCAGCTCTACCTCTGATTGGGATACCACATGCGTCCCACCTTCACTGGTACCACCTATAGGAGCAGTGGTTGTCAGTGGCCCTGTGTCGAGACGACAACCCAGCCCCACCACGACCACGAAAAATGACAAAGCTATGGTCTTCCACATGGTCTTTGCCTCCTTTCAGATCCTGCAGGCCCTTACAGCCTCCACAGGATAGACCTTGTTCCAATCCTAATGGCAATGAGACTATGTGCAGGATGGCCTATAGTCAAGCCTAATCCTGGAT
>JARYLO010000144.1 GCA_029907605.1 Sedimentisphaerales bacterium | reverse complement strand
CAATTGACCGAGAGGGCAGTCCATAGCCTCCAGCCCTTTGGACAGGCGGCCGACAAGCTCTGGGCACTGGCCTGGGCCATGGCAAGCCGGGAACGCTGAAGGTATTGCGGAAGGGCGCACTTGCCGTATAATACCGGCTGTCTTTTGCCACTAGGCACTTAATCCTTCATAAGAGACGGTCAATAAAGGAGTCTAGGATAATGGAGTCAGTACAACAGGATCTGATAGCTGCATTCCTTGCAGATCCAGCACCGTCATTTGACCTGATCGATCAGGTCAGCAGCCTGGTCTATTCCGGGGAGGCAGGTCAGATGCGTCTTGCCCAGCAGCTCCAGCAGGCAAGGGCAGGACGCAAGTCGAGCCCGCTTGCGATCGGGATCGGCCTCTACCTGACAGGTCAGCATAGGCAGGCAGTGGATGTATTGCAGGGAGCCCAGGATTGTCCCCAAAAATACCTCTACTTGGCATATGCAGCCAGGTCCTCAGGCCAGTACGACAAGGCCATAGAGGCACTCGATAGGGCAGGCTCCCTTGGCGCAGATGGCCTTGTTGTGGCCATGGAGAAGGTGGCCACCTTTAGGGCTGCAAAGGACTATGCAGCAGCAGAGAGGATCCTGATGGATTGTGCCAACTACCGAAATGTCAGTGCCGAATACCACTATCAGAAGGGAAGGCTGGAGGAGGCCCAGGGGCTTTATGAACAGGCCATAGAGGACTACCGCATTGCCATTGGCCTTGCCCCAGATCATCAAGCTGCCTTGTTTGCCCTTGCATATAGATACGACCTGATGTGGGATGACCAGCAGGCAATAGAGTTGTACAACCGTATCGCCAGTGGCTCGAGGGTTGCGGTCAATGCCTTGTTGAACCTGGCGGTCCTTTATGAGGATGCAGGGGAATACGACAAGGCCTTGGACTGTGTAGACAGGGTCCTCGAGGCCTTCCCGAACCATCAGAGGGCCCGTCTGTTTAGGAAGGACATCGCCAGCTCCAAGACCATGTACTTTGACGAGGAGCAGCACAGACTTCAGAGCCAGAAGAATGCGATACTGGAGACCCCCATCTCTGACTTTGAGCTGTCTGTGCGCAGCAGGAATTGCCTCAAGAAGATGAACATAAAGACCCTAGGGGATCTCTTGAAGGTCACT
The DNA here is from genome assembly GCA_029907605.1 of Sedimentisphaerales bacterium. GTDB lineage: Bacteria > Planctomycetota > Phycisphaerae > Sedimentisphaerales > Anaerobacaceae > DTPU01. Next base: position 4,723 of record JARYLO010000144.1, on the reverse strand, counting down.
GAGGCAGAATTGCTGTCGTTCAAGAACTTTGGCGAGACCTCCCTAAAGGAGGTAAAGGTGATCCTGGAGTCAAAGGGGTTGAGGTTGGGTATGGCCCTTGAGGAGGGCTACCAGGCGGTACAGTATACGCAGGACAGCCCAGGCCCTGCCACACAGGAGGATGTGGGTGTACTGGCCAGGTCTGTAGATGAGCTGCAACTATCCGTGCGTGCCAGGAAGGCCTTGCAGACGCTCAATATCAAGACCATAGGGCAGTTGACCAGGACCACAGAGGCTGAGTTGCTTGGGTGCAAGAACTTTGGCATGACCAGCCTCAACGAGATAAAGCGCGAGCTGGCCAACCTTGGTCTGTCGCTGAAGTGTGTCTGAGCGGCCCGGCAATAGGGATCAGGCATCCAGGATGCTTGGATTCAGGATCGTTGGCCGAGATAGCCGCTCCGGGGCCAGGGCGGCGGTACTAGATACACCGCACGGGTCGATCCACACCCCAGTATTCATGCCCGTCGGGACTGCTGGCGCAGTCAAGGGGCTGTTGCCGGAGTTGCTGCGTAGGACCGGTACTGAGGTGATACTGGCCAATACCTATCATCTACTGGTCAGGCCTGGGGTTGAGGTAATAGAGGCTGTTGGTGGGCTGCACCAGTTCATGGCCTGGGATGGTCCTATCCTGACCGATAGCGGTGGTTACCAGGTACTGTCGCTGGCAAGGCTGACCAGGATTGATAATTGTGGGGTGGAGTTTTCCAGCCACGTGGATGGCAGCCGGATCTTCCTAGAGCCCAAGACGGCCATAATGACCCAGGTCAGGCTAGGTGCAGATATCATCATGTGTCTAGATCAATGCCCTGCAGCTGATGCGCCTTCTGAGGATGCCTATCAGGCGGTGGAGAGGACCATTCGATGGGCCCAGGCCTGCAAGGCCGTTCAGTTGAGGCCAGGCCAATTGCTGTTTGGGATCATACAGGGCGGCACAGACCAGCAGTTGAGGGCCAGGTCTGCCGAGGCCACGGTCCAGATCGGGTTTGATGGGTACGCACTAGGCGGGCTTGGCATAGGGGAAGGCCATGCGGCGATGGTCCGCACTGTTGGGCAGACTACCAGGTTGCTGCCCGAGGATAGGCCCAGGTACCTGATGGGCGTTGGCACGCCTCTGGACATCCTTGCTGCAGTCATGACTGGTATAGACATGTTCGATTGTGTCCTGCCGACCCGCAATGGTCGAAATGGGTACGCCTTTACGGCAAATGGACCTGTGAGGATCCGCAACAGCATCCATGCGTGCGACCGTAACCCCTTGGAGGCCGGGTGTGATTGTTATGCATGCGTAAACTATACCAGGGCCGCAATAAGGCATTACTTCAATGTCGGGGAGATGTTAGGTCCTATCCTCTTATCGATCCACAACATCCGGTTTTATCAGAGGCTGATGGCCAAGATCCGCTCCAGTATCCTGGATGGTAGCTTCTCTGATTGGGCACAGGAAAAAATGCAGGCCTTTACAACGTATCAATCCTCTGCCTACAGGCAGGACTGACCAGGCTTGCAGGTATATCCTTGCAAGGTTAATATGCAGCCATGTCCGGCCGGAAAGACAAGCAATCTGGGAATCCGCCCTGTGCGGTCAATAGAAAGGCCCTGCACGACTTTGAACTGCTGGATAGGTTCGAGGCGGGCCTGGTCCTGACCGGCAGTGAAGTAAAGTCCCTCAGGGCCGGCCAGGCAGATCTGACCGGGGCCTACGCCAGGATCTCGGACGGCGAGTGTTGGCTGATTGGGGCCAAGATCGCACAATACAAGCAGGCAGGTGTCAACGGCCACCAGCCTGATCGAAAGAGGAAGTGCCTGTTGCATAAGTCCCAGATAAGGAAGATCGATGCCAAGCTACAACAGAGGGGCTGCACACTGGTCCCGCTGCGGATCTACTTCAACCAGAAGGGCCTGGCAAAGGCAGAGCTCGCCTTGGCAAGGGGCAAGCGCCAGTATGACAAGCGAAGGAGCATCGTGGATCAGGAACACCGTAGGGAGATGGACAGGCACGGCAGACGCTAAGAAGACCTATTGGAGGTAGCTATGGAAGACCAGGAAAGGAAGATCATCATCGATGAGGATTGGAAGAAGGAGGCCCAGAAGGAAAAGGAGCTGCTGGCTGAAAAGGAGAGACAGCAACAGGCCCAACAGCCCAGCGGTCTAAAGGGGCCGCTGCAGGCAGATTTCCCGGGCCTTGTGAATATGCTAGCCACGCAGGCGCTGTTTGCCTTGGGATTGTTGAGGTTCAAGGGGCAGCCCCAACAGCCACCTGACCTGGAGGCAGCTAGATATAATATAGACATGCTCGCCCTCCTGGAGGAAAAGACCAAGGGAAACCTTTCGAGTGATGAGGTACAGATCTTGATCGAGACCTTGCATCAATTGAGGCTTGCCTTCGTGGAGGTGACCAAACAGATCAAGGTTTAGGGTACAGGCGTGGGCAACTTCCTGGAACAGGTATTGGCTGAAAAGCGGAAGGACCTAGAGGTACGCAAACAGAAGGTTCCTCTAGAGCAACTAAAGGCGGGCCTGGATGGCCTTCCCAGGTGCCGGAACTTCTACAAGGCGGTTACCAAGCCCAATCCCAGGGGTGTAAATGTGATCGCTGAGGTCAAGAGGGCCTCTCCAAGTGCTGGTCTGATCAGGGCTGATTTCGATCCGGTCCAGATCGCTATGACCTATCAACGGTGTGGGGCAGATGCTATCAGCGTGATCACGGATGGCCGTTACTTCCAGGGGAGCATCGAATACCTGACTGCAGTAAAGCAGGCGGTCACACTACCTGTGCTGTTCAAGGACTTCATCATAGATCCATATCAGGTCTACGAGGCCAGGCTTGCAGGTGCGGATGCGGTATTGCTGATCGCAGAGGCACTCAACCTCAGCCAACTGGCGGACCTGTTGATCCTGGCCAGCCAGTTGACATTGACGGTCTTGCTTGAGGTGCACGGTCCGGATGTGTTGTTGAATGTGCGGAGCCTAATAGGCTTTCCGATCAGGGGATTCTCCGTGCTGGGCATAAACAATCGTGACCTGACCAGTCTGCAGGTCGATACCAATACCTTCTGTAGGTTAGCTGCCCTGGTAGACCCTGCAGAGGGGCTGGTTGCCGAGAGTGGCATCAAGACCAGGCACGATGTGCAGAGGATGGTTGCTGCTGGGGCCACTGCAGTCCTTGTGGGGCAGGCCCTTTGTCAAGATCAGGATATTGAGGCCCAGTTCATTAGGTTGTTTGGTCCTGTACAAGGGGATGGGGGATAGGATGCAGGCGATAGGATTGCTGGTGGTCGGATTGGCTGCAGGGATACTCAGCGGACTACTGGGTATAGGTGGTGGGGTATTAATCATACCGGCCCTGGTGTGGGGATTTGGCCTTTCTCAACATATGGCCCAGGGGACTACGCTGGCCTTGATGGTACCTCCCATAGGGCTTCTGGCAGCCTGGACCTATTATAGAAATGGTCATGTGGACCTTAGGATAGCGGTACTAGTGGGGTTGGGTTTTTTTATCGGTGGCCTTGTGGGTGCTAGGTTTGCTGTCCGCATAGATGATCTGTTGCTCCGTAGGTTCTTTGGAGTGGTGATGCTGGCAATGGCTATCAAGATGATATTGGGAAGATAGCGAGTGCTTGCCTACAAGGGCCGAGGCGTTAGAATGCTTTGACGTGTCTGGGAATCTGAAAGGATAGACGATGATCAAGATCCTGGTTGCTGACCCTATTGCCAAAGAGGGCATCGATCTATTGAAGGCAGCAGGCGATGTGGATGTGACCGTCAAGACTGGGCTCAGTGAGGATGAGCTTGCTGCCCAGATAGGTCAATTCGATGGTGTGATTGTCCGCAGCGAGAGCAAGATCACCCCCAAGGTCCTGGCGAATCCTGGAAGACTCCAGGCGATAGCACGTGCAGGTGTTGGCGTAGACAATGTCGACCTCAAGGAGGCCACCAGGAAGGGGATACTGGTGATGAACACCCCAGGCGGCAATACCAGAAGTGCTGCCGAGCACACCATGGCCCTTATCCTGGCCCTGTGCCGTAACATCGTGCCTGCCTGCAATAGTTTGAAGGCCGGTAAGTGGGACCGAAAGAGATACATGGGCAATCAGCTCTACAACAAGGTCTTGGGGATCATTGGTCTGGGCAGGATCGGTATGGGAGTTGCCAGGATGGCAAAGGGCTTTGGGATGAAGATCATGGGTTATGATCCGCTGGCAGTACCTACCGAGGCTGCCAAGATAGGGATAGAGGTCTGTGATAGCCTCGAGAGGATCTTCAAGGAGGCCGACATCATAACGGTCCATGTGCCAAAGAACGACCAGACGATCAACATGATCGGCACAGAGCAGATCGCCATGATGAAACCTACAGTCAGGCTGATCAATGTTGCAAGGGGCGGGATCATAAATGAGGATGCGTTATATCAGGCCCTTGAGAATAGACGCATTGCAGGCGCTGCACTGGATGTATTTACATCAGAGCCGCCGACCGACAACAGGTTTGCAAGATTCGACAATTGCATCGTGACCCCGCACCTCGGTGCCAGTACAGAGGAGGCGCAGATAGAGGTGGCCACAGAGGCGGCCCAGATCCTGCTCGAGGCCCTTCGAGACAAGACCATCAGGAATGCGGTCAATGCCCCATCGATCACCACCGCATTGCCTGGGATCGTGGTACAGTATGGCGAGCTTGCATTGAG
>JARYLO010000143.1 GCA_029907605.1 Sedimentisphaerales bacterium | reverse complement strand
AGACCATAGCGATACTTCGCGGCCTGAAGGATCGGTATGAGTCTCACCATGGGGTCAGGATCACCGACTCGGCCTTGGTTGCTGCAGCTACCCTTTCCAACAGATACATCACCGACAGGTGGCTGCCAGATAAGGCAATAGACCTGGTCGATGAGGCGGCTGCAAAGTTGAGGATAGAGAATGACTCCTTGCCTGCAGAGCTGGACGCCATTCGCAGACGTATCATGCAGCTTCAGATAGAGAGGGAGGCATTGAAGAAGGAGACCGATCCTGCCAGCAAGGAGAGGCTGGAGAAGGTAGAAAGACAATTGGAGAAGCTCCAGCAACAGGATAGACAGATGACCGCCCAGTGGGAGGCAGAGAAGAAGCAGATCGAGCAGATCAATGAGCTCAAGCGTCAGATAGAGCAGGCCCAGGTGGAATTCGAGCAGGCACAGAGACGCGGTGACCTTGAGACCGCTGCCAAGCTCAAATACGGTACAATAGCGAACCTTGTCAAGGAATTGCAGCGCAACGAACAGGAGTTCAGTGGGGCCGACCGTGCCAGGATGGTGCACAACCAGGTCACAGAGGAGCACATAGCCGAGGTAGTGTCAAAGTGGACAGGCATACCTGTGGCCAGACTGCTTGCAGGCGAGAGGCAGCGCCTGTTGGAGATGGAGGATGCCCTCCGCAAGCGTGTGGTTGGTCAGGATGAGGCGGTCAGGGCCTTAAGTGACGCTGTACGCAGGAGCAGGGCTGGGCTTTCTGATCCCAATAGGCCCATCGGTGTGTTCCTGTTCCTAGGGCCAACGGGTGTGGGCAAGACCGAGCTATCGAAGGCACTTGCAGACTTCCTGTTCAATGATGAGAGGGCCCTGATCAGGATAGACATGAGCGAGTTCATGGAGCAGCATTCTGTGGCCAGGCTCATAGGTGCACCGCCTGGATATGTTGGATATGAAGAGGGCGGCAGGCTTACTGAGGCAGTCAGGCGTAAGCCCTACTCGGTCATATTGCTCGACGAGGTGGAGAAGGCCCACCCGGATGTATTCAATGTGCTGCTTCAGGTCTTTGACGATGGACGCCTGACCGACGGCAAGGGCAGGACCGTGGACTTCAAGAACACGGTCATAATCATGACCAGCAATATTGCAAGTCAGGAGGTCCAGAGACTCAGGGAGGACTCTGGCCTTGATTGGGAGATAGAGGCCCATGTTAAGGAGGCCTTAAAGAACTTCTTTAAGCCAGAGTTCCTTAACAGGATCGATGAGATCATCGTGTTCCACAGCCTCACTAGGGAGTACCTGGTAAAGATCGTGGATATCCAGCTTCACAATGTTGCAGAAAGGCTAAAGGATAAGCAGATAAAGCTGGTATTCACCGATCAGGCAAAGGACCTGATCATGAGCGAGGGCTATGATCCGGCGTTTGGGGCAAGGCCGCTGAAGCGTGCCATCCAACAGTTGGTGGAGAATCCACTGGCTGCAGGGTTGCTGGCAGGCAGATTCTCAGATGGCGACACGATCCGTGTGGATTCAGACGGTGAAAGAATCATATTCACAAGGGCCAATGAGCCTGCGGTTGTAAGCTAGTACTTGCTGGCAAATGGCCTATAAAGAGGATCGCCGATCAGGAGCATCTGCCAGGAGTTGTAAGGATTAGTCAGATAGAATGCCTCTGCCAGACAGTGGCCATCAAACAGGGCCTTGAAGAACTCAAGGGGCAGTGGGAAGGCAGCTAGATAAGGTTCATCGACAGGGCCGATCGTAGCAGTAATACCATCCTGTAGCATTGCAGGGCACCATTGTCTGCTTGAAGGATCCCGCAGGTTGGAGGCCTCGAAACTGGCGATGTGAAAGCCGATGGCCCCTTCCACGAATTCGAATGCATCAACGTAGTTTTGCAGGCTGTACCAGCCGCAGTAGATAGCGGTCTGTGGGCATGCGCCGGCCTGGAACAGGCCAGGGCCGTCATCGTGTATGACCTTAAGGCCCGTATTGGCCCTCAGCCATGCGGCAAGGTCTCGTAGGGATTGGTCGTATTGGCCCATCTGGGAGTTGTCCCTTATCCCCCTGGAGTCTATGCAGGCGTTGCCATGAAGCCCTTTTTTCTCTGCAGCGATGGCCTTATCCACAAGTGACGTGGCGATCTTGGGTGTAGGGCCGTCGAGCCTGCTGACCATCAGTACCCTAAATGGGCTGTCAGGGGGTGTTTCGTTGAATGTATTTGGCTGCCATCGATAGAGGTCATAATCCCCGAATAGCAGCATGGATAGCTCGCTGTCTACAGAAGCCCCTGTCTGAAGGCCCTTGAGGCGGTCCACCTGCATCTGAAGTTCCACGATACGCTGGGATGAGCGATCTTGCCCATGTGCCTGGAGTTGTTCGATCTCCATTTGGATCCTCTTTATCACCGGTTCCATACCATGCATCGGACCTGCTGGTCCTACACCGAATGGTACGCCCCAGGTCGTTACCAGGCACCTGATGAGCCCTGGCTCTTCAAGGGATTGTATATGTTGCCTGATCGTCCTGACTAGGATGCGGTCATAGTCTTGGCGGCTGATCGTGTCTGTAGGCCTTGGGCCCAGGGCAATGGAGATGAGGTTCTCAATGGGTACTGCCCGTCTTTGACAATAATACCTGCCTACCTCTACAGACTGTGGCAACTGACCATTGACGATCACTAGGATACTATTTGGCTCAAGGTCCGCGACTGCAACAATTATTGCCAGATAGGCTAGCTCGACGATCCCGATCGTCACCTGTCCGCCCGACCAATCCAGTTACCGATGTCCATATGCCCTTGCAACCAGGCCCTTGCTGTAATCCTTGAGGTCCTGTGCCACCTTTGTGCTGTCAGGGCCGGCTGCATAGATCAACAGCCCTTGTCTGTCAGACCAGATCTGAGACTTATCAAACAGGTCTTGTATAGTATAATACTGGTTTCTGGTCTGGACGAATCGCCATTTGCGACAACTGACGTTTGCCCCAAATATATGATACTCGTATGGCGGCCTTCTTGATATTGCATCGCCATAGTATGTATCCTTGCATATCCTCATCCTGCCAAGGTTACATAATACATTGTACGGGTGTGACCTTTGGGTGCTACCTGCAGGTATGACAAAGTCTACCTGGCCTGCCTGCCCGATGGCCCGTTGGACCGCGCTTGCGATGGCCTTTAGCTCCTGCGGGGTGAATGCACCTGGTCCCTTGAACAGGCCTTTCAGCGGGCTTGCCCCACTTGGCTCCAGATCAAGGGCCACATAATCAGCCTTCATGGCCTGGCCCTCGGCCTGCAGCATGCGGATCTGCTCAACATAATACTGGGGATCCGTAAGTGTCTTGATGCCCATATGCCTATCCTTGTAATATGGCCACAAGGACCTACACCAGATCAATCTCACCTGGGCCTGCCTCACCAGCTCTATGGCCTTCCTCGCATCAGGGCTGGCCTGCCAGTCCGCATCCAGTCTGTGCATGTACCAGATCATCACATGGTTTGGTATGCCACTAGACAAGGCGGTCTGCAAGGAGCCTATGGGGTTTGTCTTGACCGCATGGAACCAGATGACTAGGGGTGTGGCTTGTGGGTAGGTCGCGATCGGCATATCCATTTGGGCCGCCGACGCAGACCCCAATGAAAGGATTACCATGCCGAACACCAAAGGGCCTCGAGCGATATCGATGCTCATTATTCACCCTCCACAAGTGCGTCAGGGTATCATCTCCTCGGTCCGAAAAACTGCGGATCCTATCTGGCAGGCCTTCCTGCCATCATGGGTATAGATCGGCATGCCCAGAGGATCTGATTAGCGCAAAGGATGGATCGCGGCTGGTCAAAGCCCCAATCGTCTTCTTCTGTGCTCGATGATCAGTCTGAGGGCCTCGTCTAGCCTGGTTTTGGGCTGCCATCCTATGGTCTGTCTGATTCGATCTATGCATGGTACCCTGCGGTTCATGTCCTCTATGGGGCGATTATAGGCCTGATCATAAGGTATGAACCTCTTTGTGCCCTTGCCAGTCATCGTGATGATCCTATCTGCAAGCTCCTCTATGCAGACCTCCTCGCATGAACCAATGTTATATACCCTTCCTGCGGCATCCTCGCATTGAACAAGGCCCATGATGGCCTCCACCACGTCTGTCACATAGCAGAAACACCTGGTCTGCTGGCCTGTGCCGTGTATCAACAGCGGCTGTCCTTGAAGGGCCCAGTCTACAAAGCGAGGCACCACCATCCCATAACGGCCGGTCTGCCTTGGTCCGATGGTGTTAAAGAACCGGCCTATCACCACAGGTAGACCATATTGCTGATGGTAGGCAATGCCCAGGAACTCGTCTATGGCCTTGCTGCAGGCATATGACCACCTGGAGAAGGTGGTACTTCCCAGCACCAGGTCATCATCCTCGCGAAAAGGGACCGCCTCGCTCTTTCCATAAACCTCACTTGTGGAGGCCAGGAATACCTTCTTGCCGAACTTGTTTGCCTGCTTAAGGATGACCTCTGTGCCGCCGATGTTCGTCTCGATGGTCCTGACTGGATCATCTGCAATCAGCCTGACCCCTACGGCAGCGGCCAGGTGGAATATGATGTCGCAATCACTGACGAGCAATTGCACCAGTTCTGCATCCTGTATGTCCGCCCTGACCAGCTTGAGTGCCCTATTCTCAAGACAACAGGAAAGATTCTCAAGGCTGCCAGTACTTAGATTGTCGATGATCGTGACCTGATATCCGCTATTGAGCAGCCGCTCTGCAAGGTGCGAACCTATGAATCCAGCACCACCTGTGACCAGGGCCTTGAGGGATTCAGACATAGGGTCAGGCCTCCATACCTATTACCAGTGGGTAAGGTCCATCCTTGATGTTCCTAAGGTGTAGACCTAAGGGGTCCGGTGATGGACCAATGGGTATGTACTATCCACCATTTGCCCCTTCGCTTGCAGTAGACCTGCGTACAGTTCCATTTATAGCCCTGGCTGCCCACGTGACCAACGTAGTTGTATGTCAATATGGCGGTATTGCCATATACCTGGACCGTTGGGTTCAGCAGCTCATATTGATCTATCCTGACCTTACCCCTAGCCTTCTCAAACAGCTCAGTGACTGCAGGCAGGCCATTGAGCTTGACTGCCTGGTCTGGATCTATGTAGATGATCTCTGGGGCAAAGATCTGAAGGTAACCGGACGGATCGCCTTGGCACCACTTGTCTAGTGCCGACTGTTCCATCTGAAGTATAGTTGAGGCAATCTTCTCTGCCTCCTTCTGTTGGGCCTGATTGCCACCCAGGCCCCCACACCCTGCCAGTGTCACAAGGGCAATGCAGGCCAGCACCTTTATAGCCGTTAGGTCCCTCATGATCCTTACCCTCAATGCCTGAAGTGCCGCTTGCCAGTAAAGACCATGGCTATCCCATGCCTGTCTGCAGCAGCTACGATCTCTTGGTCCTTCTTTCCACCGCCTGGCTGGATCAGGGCCACTACCCCTGCAGCAGCGGCAGCCTCCACATTGTCTACAAACGGAAGGAATGCATCCGATGCCATCACCGCGCCCTTTGCATCGCCGCCTGCCCGCTTTATGGCGATCTGCATGGACTCCAAGCGGTTCATCTGGCCTGCACCGACCCCGATGACCTTCTTATTCTTGGCCAAGACTATGGCATTACTCTTGGTGTGCTTGGCCACTAACCATGCCAATCTGAGGTCCTCCATCTGTGCAGAGGTAGGCCTAAGTTTGGTAGGATAGGTCAGTGCCTCAGGCTCCCAGCCTACCAGGTCTCGGCGTTGTACGAGCATGCCACCGACTGTGTGCCGGACGTCATACTCGGCCTGATCTGTCTTCGATCGGTCGATAGGGCCTGTCTCGATGAGCCTAACCCTCGAGCCCCAGGACTTTAGTGTCTTGATAAGTTCGATGGCCTCCTGATCAAAGGTGGGGGCCAC
>JARYLO010000142.1 GCA_029907605.1 Sedimentisphaerales bacterium | reverse complement strand
CCAACACCGCACCCCACTTCCAGTGGCGGCAATAGGGTGGCCTGATGACCTAGGAGGTTACCGCTGTCTTCGCCGATCAACCCTCGGCCATGCGCAATTTGACAAGGCAAAGACGCATTTTGGTCTTTTTTGAGGGCCAGAATCTTGCATATTAAGATATGGGTATTTGTGCCGTGTCTTCGGTAGGCTATTTGGTTAGGATACACATTATGCAAAAGAAGGTTGGCTTTACACTGATCGAGTTACTTGTAGTGATTGCCGTCATCGCGATCCTTATGGCCTTGCTCTTACCTGCCCTCGGCAGGGCACGCGAGCAGGCCAAGAGGGCCGTATGTCTGGGCAATCTAAGGCAGATGTCCCTGGCCTGGATCATGTATGCACAAGACAATAATGGAAGGATCATGAACGCCACCCCTGGGCCTGGGCCTGATCGTTGCTGGGGGGAGGCAGGCACCAACACCGGTAAGAGTTACCAGGAGCGGGAGGCCGCCCTTATGACCGGGGCCATTTGGCGATACTGCAACAACAAGAAGTTGTATAAGTGTCCCACTGGGCTGCGGGATGAGGTCCTTACTTACACCATCGTCGCAAGCATGAATGGCAGCAGGCACGACACGCCTAGCTCCAACAGGCACGGCAAGACCGTCCTTTTCATCACCAACATCAACCAGATCCATACCCCACCACCTGCCGAACGTCTGGTATTCATAGATGAGGGCTATACCTCCACAGGCAACTTCTCGATCGATTACGCCAAGCCCGAATGGTGGGACGACGCACCGGTCAGGCATGGCGATGGCACCAATTTCGGCTTTGCAGACGGCCACGCCGACTACCACAAGTGGAAGGCACCGGAGACCATCCAATACTTCCGCCCACGTGCCTTCAGCCGCACACCTGGCAGGTACGCCCCGACCACCTTGGAAGGAAAACAGGACCTGTATGAATTCCAGAAGCTCGTCTGGGGCCAGGTGGGCTGGGACCTACCAGCAGGTTAGAGATTAACCTCAACCCTGCGGTTCAGGCCTTTACACAACTAGCTTATCCAGAAGAGTTGGTTACTGCCCTGACTAATATTCCTGATCTGGATAAGGACCATTCCAGTCAGCATCCACCCCCAAATAACCTCGAAGGCAGACCGATTGCACTCGCTTGCATCCCTGCGTTTCAATGGGGCCACGTCCTTGGTCACGCGGAAACAAGATATCTCTCTTATTCGTCACTTGGAGTGCCAACGGCAGTTTCAATCCACGCCCGCGCGGCGGACGCCGGTGGTGTCATAAGTCGAGCTGTTAAGTGCGGTTACAAGCAGATCTACGCGAACCTTCGGTCAAATCGCATATTACTCAGACACTCTCTATATCCCGACCAGCGCATGAACTTGTCAATGAACAACTTATATCGTTCGCGAACGTGCCCTAGACTCTATGGGTACTACCGGTTCGCGACAATGCACATAGCCAATGGGAATAGTCAGACCATCAGCGGTCCCTCCGGATCATAGGACGGTTTGGCTCCGACATGTTCTACCCTTCGCCTCCAGTTGCTACCAAGGAAGTAGAACCTCAAGCTATCTTCTTTGTGATCAATCAAGTCTAGTAGCACTGCCCGCAAGAGTACCCACTGTGCAGAGTCAACCATGCATTCAAATACGGAGTTTTGGACCCTCTGGCCCAAGTTTTTCACAAGCCTCAGCAACTCTTCGCAGTCTTGCACGACCCTCAGCAGTTTCGGTCTTTACATCGTAGGTTATCAACACCATCATGATAACACCTATTTCCAAACAAATTGAGGATAACCATCAAGATCACCACGTAAGTGCCTTGCTAGCAGTAGCGACTGGACGTAAGGCAATAGACCAATCTCGATTTTCTCTTGGATAAACGGATGGGTAATCTGTTCTAGCTTACGTTCCTGCCAAGCCGTGATGACCACCTTCCTGGCCTTGTCGTCTATCAACACAGCTCCGGATTCCTGCCTGACAAAGTCATCTGAAGTAACCTGCTGACGGTTAATAAGTGACAGCGTTAACCTGTCGGCCAAATAAGGCCTGAGCTCTTCCATCAAATCCAGCGCCAGACTCGGTCGTCCAGGCCTTACTGAATGGAGGAAACCAATAGCCGGGTCCAACCCGACTGCTTGAAGGGCATCCATGCAGTCGTTTACGAGCAGAGTATATAGGAAAGAAAGCAGGGCATTGGTAGGATCCATGGGTGGCCTGCGTGTACGTTGCTTAAGAAAAAAGTGCTCTTTTTGACAGGTAATCAGATAATCAAAAACACTAAAGTACGTGTTAGCAGCCTGCCCTTCTATCCCTCTAATTTGGCCGATATCTTCCGAGCAGCGAAGGGCCTCCAAGTCTTGCGCCAATGACAAACATGCTGCCCTTAGCTTGTCGGCGCCATCGCAATCAGGTCTATCTCGGAGTGCTCTGATCAATACCGTCCGGCAATTAGCAATCTTGCCAATCACTATCGGCCGAACGATCCTCAAGGCTGCCTGCACGTCCTCTGCTTTCCGATATTGCTCACACCGCAGTAATACATTGCCTGATATGGGCCCTTCGACTCTGCCTAAGAAACGGCCATATTCGGTCAGGAACGAAACAAAGACGCTCCGCTCTGTGCATAGCCCAATAAGTAGAGGACTCATAGAGACCTGACCAAAGCAGAAAATGCCGGATAGTGTGTGTATAGGCACCTGGAGTTTGGTCTGCCCGTCCACACGGACAACGACAGTCTCTCCTTCTCTGGCTAAGTAGGCCCCTTGAGTGGTCACATACAGTGTGTTCAACAGATGCTTCATTCGTGAATAGTCAAACCTCAGAATTCCAGCCTAGTTCCTTGATACAGCCTATTAGCATATCTCAATCCGTCGATCTTCTAAGCCTCATTCAGCAGATGCTTCAAGTAAGAATCTACCCTGGAATGACTAGCCATAGCACGAGGTACGCAAAGACCATTAAGCGAGCACCTCTGAGACCTTGGGCCAGGTGTAGCCTTCGGAGTGATATGCGAGCCCATGAGTTGATGTAGACGCGCTGCGGCAGTTTCAGTTTTCTGTCGCAACGTATCACAAAAGGTGATCTCTAGTCGACGCCTCGTTTTGCCATAATAGATTGCACCCTTAGGTATATCTACATTCAGCATCTCCTCTAAACACATGGCCTGGGCACAAAGCTGGACCTCGTAGCCATCTTCCTTGCGAAGTGCCCCTCGTTTGTACTCCACGGGTGTTGGCTGCCACAGGCCTGGCAGGCCTTCAAGAAGGAGACCTGTCCCGTCTTCTGGAATTCGATGGAATTCCACCACATCGGCCTTGCCCGTTAGCCCCAGGCGTAGCGAACGCAGTCGTAGCCCACGGACAATCCGGAGATCGCCACGGACCTCAACTTCGTACTCATCAGCGTGTTCATGCAGAAGGGATCCGTCAGCAGTAAAAACGTTGTCCTCCCACATGAACTCTAAGTGGTGCAATGCACCCCGCCGCTCGCAGTACAACAAGTCGGCCAACGCGGATATAGGAAGGAACTCGTCTTCTGAGAATACCAATTGGTTCATGGTCTAAACCTGATGGTCCTAAGCGGTTGCTCATGCCGTATATGAAGGATCACACCCTTGGGCAGGCTGTCTTCTCCTCACGCACATGTGACGCTGTAGTCCGCAAACGTCTCCGGGTACTCCTTCCCTGGTTTCAGTCTTATATCGATCCCCTCGAAAAGCTTGTGCGCTGGATAGCAACCAGGGCGAGCTTCTTTCTTATTCTGGTCTGGGTTGTTCGGGTGCTGAGAGCCGATATGCTCGAAATCGTAGATGCCCCTAACCGTCATCTCAGCCCGTGCCGATGATTGATCATGATCGAACATATGTAGAAGGGCCTCAAAGAACAAGGCGAGATCTTCCTCTGTAAACTTGGTGTGCTCAGCGAAAACTGGTGAAACGTACGGCTTGACGGTGTGAAGGGCATAGGGAACGATATGTTTGTTGCCCATGGTCCACTCCTTCTTCTCCTCTTCGGGCTTGGTCACGGCGCATCGTGTGATAGAGATATCTAAGGGCGTAATGGGGTCGCACGAACGGCCAAAACGTGACCTGGACTGGGCCCCAGACCATCGCCGTATGCGGAGCCCTTCAGCACATCCTGACCAGTGGAAAGAACACCTCCAAAGGTACGAACATCATAGAACTTCCTGCAAAGCCATTCCATAGCTGCCTTGGCCTTTTCTTTGTCAGAGGCTTTCTTGTCCAGAGGTCTTGTTGCCTCATTAATTGCTTTGGTAATCTTATCGTTGACGATGTTTCCCTGCCGGACAAGGATATCGAATTGGTTAGCCTCCGGATTGTTTTCCTCTGCTCGTGGAAACTCGATCACGTAGTTTCGTATCTTGCGTTTGAGGCAAACGTCGGAGGCTAGGCCCTTGTTTGTGGTGGGATCGATGCGAGGCATATTGCCAGCATCTGGGTCAACGTTAGGATTGCCGTTCGTTACATCAAAAAGGATCAGGATGTCGTGGCGGTTCGTAACGATGTTGTTCATGGGTTTTTCTCCTTTCAGTTCTTGCATTTTTCCACTCTATGCTTCTTTGGCGGATTTTTCTGATGGATGGGCATCTCTATCCTGGGACTTACCTCGGCTAGCTTTCTGCTGATAGAATCCCAGGGCAAACCTTCCCTGCTCCTCAAGCGTCAGTACCCGTGGGAAGGTGGGAGGCTGGCCGAGAGAAGCGGATTGGAACTTGCTCATGATTTCGATGATGCGTTTTTCTATGCCATAGGCATCCTTCTCCTTCGCTCGTTGTACCTTGGAAAGGTGATGCCGGGCCAGTCGGCACCGTGTTGGGAAGGCAGCCGCAGGGGCCGAGGAAGCAGCAGCATAGTAGCGCTCGACAACGCGGGGTCCTTTCTTCTCGTAGTTGTGGTACCTGTCCTGCAGTTCCTCAAACACCGCCAGCAGCCGTCCAAGATTGTAGGCAGTGTCCGAGGTATCGGCTAGTTCATAGGTGGGCATAAACTGATCTCCTTTCTTCTGTTTCTAATCCAAATCAGTTTGACCAGGCCGAACCTGGATTGGCTAAAGGGATCAGTTGGCTTTTTCTCATCGTCCTTCACCAAGGCACTGTGGAATTCGTCCAGAATGGGCTTGAGCATGGTTATTGGCAATGACGTTCCCTCAAGGGCAGCGCGATAAAGCTGTACGACCCGCTCGGCCACCAGCTTGTAATCTTTGTCACCTTTCGATTGCCGAAGTGTGATACGTGCCAGATTAGGGATGGCAAAAGGTGAGGCTGGTGGCTTCGACTCCTCCGTCTTCTTGGCACGGCCTTTCTTGTTATTAGAACTGGCTCGGTAAGGACTGACGATTTGAAGATCCTCCCACCACTTGGCGAAGTGGCAAATCGCCTCGTCCAGAGTCTGGTCAAGCCAGTGTTGCACTACTACTCTGCCAGCGTTCCCAGTAAGGGCAACCGTATACAGCCGGTCCCTTTGCAGGATCTCCCGATCGGCGATACCCGCAAAAGGCGCTTTCAGGAACGCCTTCACTTGTTCCGGGTTGGCCTTAGTGAGCATTGCCTTGAACTGGCCAGGAGCTTGGGTAGTGGTTTTGGCCCAGATGCAGACCGAGATCGGCCCCATGTTCACATGAGTATCTTCACTCTTGAGTAGGTTATCCAGCGCTAGTGCATAGGCTGCAGCAGCTTGCTCCGATACCGGTGCATTCTGGCCCATCTCCAGACCATAGGAGGAGAAAGATGGGGCCTCTTTTGCAAAAAAGACAAGATACCCACCGGAGGCCAATCCCTTTACCCCCAGGATGTTCGGCTTATGCGAGCGGGCGATGGGTCTCCCCACTTCGCCGGTGACCAGGCAAACTATATCCCTACCCATTGTCAAGACAGAAAATTGTAGAATTTAAGATAGATTCACCGCCTATTGTTACAGCAGTTG
>JARYLO010000141.1 GCA_029907605.1 Sedimentisphaerales bacterium | reverse complement strand
CTTACAAGGGCAAGGTGGACTGGCGCTACACCCAATAGGGTTCAGAGAAAGGGGGCAAGATGTTACCAGGCTTATTGGCCGTTGTATTATCCGCTGGAGTCGCTGCAGGACTATCACAATGGCCGCATCCGATACCTTGTCGGATACAGGATGGCAACAACCCTGATCTGTTTGTCATGACACTAGGGCCCGTAGAGACGGGCCTTGCACAGGGCACATTCTATCCAATCGAAGACAAGGTGGTGCTTGCAGATGGCAATACCATAGAGCACTACTACCGAGACCGCCTAGGTGTCAGGTATTACCAACCGATAGACAAGACCAGGTTTCCATTGCCACCATCCGGTTGGTGCACCTGGTATTACTATTACTCCAGGATCACGGCTGATGAGGTGAAACGCAACGCCAAATGGATTGCAGAGAACCTCAAGGACTATGGGGCAAGGATCGTCCAGATAGACGATGGCTGGCAGGTGCCACCTCGAGATTGGACCGATCATCACAAGGATAGATTCGCTGCAGGCCTGAAGGAGGTAGCGGACTACATAAGGTCGCTTGGCTTGGTACCTGGTATCTGGCTGGCCCCGCACGGACACAGCAATGAGTCCTTTGTGAAGACAAATCCTGATCTGTTCCTGCTCAGGTCAGACGGAACAAGTGCATCTAGGACCTGGGAAGGGGACTACCTGGTAGACCCAACCACTCAGCAGGCCCATCAGTACCTGCGGCAGCTATTCGAACGGCTTTGTCAATGGGGCTTCGATTATTTCAAGATCGACGGCCAACCCATTGTGGTCAATGAATATAGGACCAAGTCAGAGTTCATGAAGGGGACCAAAGGCCCTGGAGATGAGTTGTATCGCAATACATTGAAGACCATTAGGGATGCGATCGGCCCTGATAGGTACCTGCTTGGCTGTTGGGGGATCCCACTGGAAGGTATTGGGTTTATGAATGGCTCCAGGACCGGTGGCGATATCGTGTTGGGTTGGGGCGGCTTCTTGACCGCACTGAATGCCATAATGTCTTACAGTTACCTACACAACATCGTCTGGTATGCCGATCCTGACGTAATGATATTGAGGGCGCCGTTATCGCTAGAGCAGGCAAGGGTTTGGGCCACCGTCCAGGGCCTGACCGGCCAGGCACTTATGGCAAGCGATCGGCTCATGGACCTAGGGCCCCAGCGGGTAGAGATCATGCGGAGGGTCTACCCAGCAGTGGATATCCGGCCCTTGGACCTGTATCCGGCAGGCAGGAACAAGCAGATCTGGGACCTGAAGATAAGCCACCTAGGTAGGCAATACGATGTGGTAGGGGTATTCAACTTTGGCCAGACCGGTTCGGAGCAGGTCCTTTTGCGCTGGCAGGACCTTGGCCTGCCTGATGATAGGCCTGTGCACGCGTTTGACTTCTGGAATGCTGAGTATCTTGGTGCCTGGGAGGCGGGTATTGCAGTGGATGTGGCACCTACAAGCTGCAGGGTCTTGACCTTGCTGCCTGCGGATCAAAGGCCGCAGTGGATCTCCACGAATCGGCATATCACCCAAGGCTGGATTGACCTGAAGGCCATAGACTATAACGACAGTACCCTGACGTTCTGCGGCACCAGCCAGGTCATCAAGGAGGACCCATATGAGTTGAGGTTTGTGTTTCCAAGGGGCCGCAACCTTTCTGTAAAGAGGGCCTCTGCAGAGGGGCTTGCAGTCTGGTGGACCAATCACCAGGGATGGGCCACCGTTACCATCAAGAGCGATCGGACTACAGAGGTCAAGTGGAACGTCGAGTTCCAGCCAGCAGACATCTACCAATATCCACCTGAGGCCCCGTCGAATGTAAGGGTCAAGGCGATCGGGTTGGATAGTGTGGAGGTTACCTGGTCCGAGGTATACTGGCTCAATGCCGGGTACAGGGTATACCTTGACCAGAGGTTAGTTGGTTACACACCCCGGGCGGCCATGACTGTCAGGCAGCTTGACCCCAAGACTACCTACCATGTCTCCATAGAGACCGTCTGGGAGGATGGTTCAGCCAGTAGGCGGCGGGCACAGACCAGTTTCACGATCGCAGATATGCTGCCTGGCCGGATCAGGCTCAGCCAACTCCAGGGGCAAAGGGCAGGGGCCTTGGGCCGCGGCCTGGAGTTCGATGGGCCAATTACCATAGGCGGCCGTGTGTATGCAGATCCAGTGATATTGCGGCCAGGATCGAGTGTCAGTTATAGGCTCAACGGTCTATTCACTAGGCTTCAAGCCAAGGTCGCGGTGCAGGCCGCAGGTACTCAGACGGGCCTGCGGTTTCGGGTCAGTGGCGATGGCAGGCAGATATGGGAAGGCGGCCCATTAGGGCCAGACGATGAGCCCAGGCACGTGGATGTGGCGATTGAAGGGGTCGAGCGGCTTGTATTGGAGGTCGTCTCCGGTGCCAGCGGTCCAGCAGGTCCACGCTCGGGCCGGGCCTCAGGGGCCTGGCTGGATGCCGAGCTGATCAGGTAATCTGTTATGGGAACTCCCGCCTGCGGTTCTGCATCAGGGCCTTCAGTCTTGACATCACGGAGGAGTGCATCTGCGAGACACGGGATTCTGACAGGTCCAGCGTCGCGCCGATCTCCTTCATGGTCATCTCCTCATAATAGTAGAGGACGATAATAAGCCTTTCTGCCCGGCTGAGACCCTTGGTCAGGAGCTCCTTGAGGTCCCTTTTCTGTGCCTCGGTCACAGGATCCAGGCTCTTTTGATCCCTGATGATGTCTATCTCGCAGATGTCCTTGTCGCCATCCTCCTCGTTGCACCGGTTGGACAGAGACACCAACCCGACAGCCCTCGCATCCCGCTGTAGCCGGTTGAACTCCTCCGGATCCATGTTCAGCTCCTGGGCCAATTCCTCGTCCGCGGGCCTTCTGCCAAGCCTCAGTTCCAAGGCATGAGAGGCCTTAGCCAACTGGTGTGCCCTCGCGCGGACCAGGCGCGGGACCCAATCCATGTTCCGTAGCTCGTCCAGCATCGCACCCTTGATCCTTGGGGTGCAATAGGTCTCGAACTTCACGCCTCGCGTGGGATCGAATGCCTCAATGGCATCGATCAGTCCGAAGATGCCCGCACTGATCAGATCGTCTAGTTCCACCTTCTCTGCGAGCTTTGCCCTCATCCGCTCGGCCGTATATTGGACCAGGCCCTTGTAATGCTCCATAAGTAGGTTCCTATATTCCTCGTTGCGGGTCTTGTGATAGAGCATCCATATCCTCTGAAGATCCTGATCCTGGCGTTTCTGTGCTATCCTTGGTGTTGCGATTGCAGAAGTTCGTCTGCCTGCCATGGCAAATCCGTCCTATAAGATCAGATTGGACATTGGGCCCTACTGCACACCCGATTGGGTAGATGGCTTATACTTGATATCGACTCTATCGATGAGCACTTTAGCATATAGCCTCGGTTGCCCTGCTAGCTGCTGATGGCTGGTCGCCTTGCCAGCAGATCCTGCCACAAAGCCTTGAACAGAGGGCATTTAGCGCTGTTGAAGCTGCCGACCTGGGATGACTCATGACCAGCGGCGTTCGCATGTGTGCTGCCTCATGGAGGCAAAGGTCCAATGGGATGGTTGCTAGATGGGGTAGCGAAAGGCCTAGGAACCGTGCTGCCACAGATGCGATCCTTGTATATGTCTGCCTGCCTTGCCTGTAGGTACGTGCCATGTTGACAAGCAGGTAGATCCGCCCTTGGTAACGATGCTGCACTAGGGTCTTTATGGTCGCATATGCATCGGCAATGGATGTGGCCTCTGGTGTTGTGACTACCCAGACCTCATTTGCGGCCATACACCACTGCATGGCAGACCTGCCTAGGCCTGATGGGGTATCTATCAAGATCAGGTCGGTCTGATGCTTTATGGATTGGATGTGTGCAAGGAGCAGGCCCCAGGCGTCCTGGTCAAGGTCGGCCAGCCAACTGACGCCAGGTGAACCACTGATCAACTGCAGGCCTGTATCCTCCTTGTGTAATACCTCTGCTATCCCTTTGCGCCCGGTCAAAAGGTCTGCCACCGAATACCTGCAGCGGATGTTCAACAGGATATCCAGGTTTCCGACCGCCATATCTGCATCGATCAGGCCCACCTTCATACCAGTCCTGACAAGGCAGACGGAGATGTTGGCTGCAATGGTGGACTTTCCCACCCCACCCTTGCCGCTGGCAATGGCAATCACACGGCTGTGACGGCAGGCCGCGGTATTCTCTTCAGCTATTAACCTGGCCATCTAACCTGCACCTGCGATGCCCCAACATGCCGGCCAGACCCGCGGCGCTAGCGGATCTGTCAGGTTCCAGGGGATGATCCGAACGCATGCACTGCATCAAGAGCCGCTTGGCGATACGGGCACTGATGCAGTTCTGCAACATCCTGGCCTGCTGATAGCGGAGGTACTGGGCCTTGTCTGACGCCAACAGGCGTTTGGCATCATGGTCTACCTCCGGTCCCATGGCCTCGATAAGACAGACTATTTCATCCAGCGCGGCCCAGCTGCTTGTGTCACCTAGCGCCTCTATACGATCGAGTATTGCGTTCAGGTGGTTGACCAGGCTGCCGATAGGTAGATCGTGGGGAACGAACTGTGGCTGGTCTGCAGATCTGAGGTTGTCAGAAAGGATCCTGTCTCTAGCGGAGGTGACCCTGAGGATCGCCTTCAATAATGTTGCTAGGTGGTCACAAGTTTCAATAGACATCGGTCATCCGTAACCTTCAAGTCCCAATAGGCCCAAAAGAGATCCTGTTCTCGCTCAAGGGCTGCCGACAGGCATATCAGTTGCAAGCCTATCCCGACAATATGACCTTGGGTCTGCGGGTTTGGGTCTTGGACGTATGAAACCTATAACCGGGGTTCAACCAGGGATGATGCCGTTCGCCAGTAATCCACAGACCCATCGTCTTCATCATGTCGGCCCCTTCCATTCATCCTTGAACGCAAAGGTCGCTTGCAACAATGCCTGCCAAGATGCAGGCGCCCAGGTTTGAAGAGGCCGGGTCAACTTGTATTGTTGGTCATATTCTCACGATACTCCGTAGCGAGGATCTGCCTGATCTGTGCTAGTGTCTTGTCCTTACGCAATTGGCTGATCCGAAGCAGCCTATGAAAGGCGGTCTCGTCATAAAGACGGTGGCCGCCCTCGGTCCAAGCCACCTCTTGGATTAGGCCCATTACGGTGTAATTATGGATAGTTTGTCTTGAGAATCTGGTTGACCTTGCCAGGTCACCGATCCTGAATAGCGGCCTTGCATGTGCTTGAGGCTTGGCCTGTGGGGCCGCGATCTTGGCCAGATCTTCTTGCATGGTGTTTTGGTCAAATATGTGTTCGTGCCTTGGTTGCATTTGACGTTTTACAAAATGTAAAACCAACCCAAACCACAGTCAATACCCTTTTGTTGCGATTCGTTCATTTTTTCTGGTACCGAGTCATCCAACTGCCAGGCCCTATAACATCCGGCGCTGCACCTTGTGAACTCAACCATATTGAGGTAAGGTCCAGGCCAGTCCTATGTGAGCTGCGGCAGATGCGTACTGGAATAGCAACATTCACCTTAGACACTGGCCGGTGTCCTCGTTGGCTGTTTGAGAGGATGGTCAGGTGTGTTCGCCAGATAATGGTCGTGCCCGTAGGTGAGTTTGGACCTGATGAGTTTGTCAGGAGGGTGGCTGACCCCGTATGGTTCCAGTCGCTCGGCACGGTACTTGCTTTTGACTGGAATGCCTCTGGCCTGACCACCGTTTTATGTGGGGCCATCAAGGAGGCCTTAAGGGGCATGGAGAGGGATCTTGGTCTATTCGTTTGCGGCGGCAAGGGAGGCGTTTCACGCAAGACCCCGCAGGAGATCATGGATTGGGCAGGGACCCTGGCATTGCCCTCTGGTACTGGAGAGGCCTTGGTATACAACTCCAGGATGTCTGCCAAGGTGGACAACTGCCTTGTGCAGGATGGATACCAGATCTATCACAATACCTTCTTCTTCACCAGGACCGGCAAGTGGGCCGTGGTCCAGCAAGGCATGAACACAGCAGATGCAACGGCCAGGCGCTATCACTGGTACTCAAACAATGTCCGGGACCTGGTTTGTGAGCCTCA
>JARYLO010000140.1 GCA_029907605.1 Sedimentisphaerales bacterium | reverse complement strand
TTCTTCTGCTCAGCGATCTGCTGCAACTGGCGGTTGGCCTGCGATAGCTCTGCATCTACCTGCAGCAACCTGTCTATGTCGCATGGGATTCTCTTATCGACCGAGGCCTTCTTGAACCTGGCCGGGTCTTCCCTAATGAGCCTTATGTCTATCATCCCCGCACCTTTGCACCCTATTGATAGCGCTTAATGATAACCACATTGTTCTGGCCGCCAAACCCAAAAGACTCCTTCATGATGTGCACCAGCCTGGCAGGCCTGGGCCTCAGTGGCACATAATCCAGGTCCAACCTTGAATCCACGTCATACAGGTTGGCAGTAGGAGGGATCAGCTGGTCCTGCAATGCCATCACGCAACAGATGATCTCTGCCGCACCTGCGGCTGCGATCAGGTGGCCCATAGCGCCCTTGACAGAGCTGACCGGCACACGCCTGTCGCCGAACACGGCCTTTATGGCCAAGGTCTCTATCTGATCGTTCTCGATCGTACCAGTGCCGTGTGCATTGATGTAGTCGATCTGTTCTGGTCCCAGGCCCGCATCCTTCAATGCCGCCTGCATGGCTTGGATCGGTCCCCTGCCGGTCTCGTGCATGTCTGTGACGCGAAAGGCATCGGCACTGGTGCCGTAGCCTACGATCTCTGCCAAGACCCTGGCACCACGCCTCCTTGCAGACTCCAAGGACTCCAGGACCAATATCCCAGCCCCCTCGCCTATCACGAATCCATCCCTTGTACCAGAAAACGGCCTGGACGCAGTCCTTGGGTCCTCGTTCTTGGTAGACAATGCGGTAAGCCTGTTGAAGCCCATCACGCCCATAGGATGGATCATCGAATGGCACCCGCCAGCTATCACGACATCTGCCCTACCTGACCTGATCATCATCATGGCCTCGCCGACCGCCTGGGTGCTGGCAGCACAGGCAGTCAGGCAACTCCTCGCAGGCCCCCTCGCGCCCGTAAGTACCGCTATGTGCCAGGAAGGCATGTGAGGCTCCTGTTCCCTTGTATTTACTGGATCCTGGCTTTCCAATGCGATCCTGGCCCACCTGACCCAGTCCATTGTGCCGGAATCCTGGTCCCATGATTGGGCGATCGCAGAAAAGAAGGTCTTGTTGTCCACCGATCCCTCACCCGATCCAAGATAGATCCCCAGCCTCTTGCGATCTATGCCATCCCTTGGATCGTTGGTCTCTATGTCTATACCAGCCTGTCTGCAGGCCTGCACTGCAGCGGCAACCGCAAACTGGCAGGCCCTGTTTCCAGTAAGGTGGGCTGTGGGGTCTGCAAGGAAACCCCTCAGGTCAAAACCCTTGACCTCTGCATCGAACTTGGTCGGATATGTGGAGGCATCGAAGATCGTGATCCAATCTGCGCCACTAGCCCCTGCAAGTACTGCCTTCCAGACCGTGGCCACGTCATGCCCTAAGGGGCAGACGATACCCATACCAGTGATGACCACCCTACGCCTGTGCTGTCTTGGGCCTTGCGCCATCCTCAACCTCCAGTTGGCCTGCCGATGATCACTGCCGCTGCCTGACCCCCAAATGTAAAGCAGCAGCACAAGACCCGCCTGAAGGGCCTGGCTATGGGCCTCGTGTTTATCTGTAGCCTACAACCTTCGCGAGGCCGATCCAGGTTCCTTGCAGCCGGGATCATCCCATGCACGATCGCATAAACCCCTGCTATCATGTCGATCGCTGCTGCTGCTGCACCTGTATTGCTCAGCAGAGACTTTGTAGGCCAGACTGGGACCCTTTCTATATGCACACCGAATGCACCCTCGATCCCAGCCGCCTCTGCCTGGTCTTCATATGGGACAGCAGTGCCATGTGGTATGATCAGGTCTATGTCAGTAGGACCCAGCCCTGCATCCTCGAATGCCTTCTCTATCGCGATCCGGACCGCTGCGCCATCCGGCTCCAGGCCAGGCACCCTGGCACTGGCAGAACAGCTCTCGCCTGTGCCCAGTACCTCTGCCAGGATCCGTGCACCCCTGCCAACCGCATGATCAAGGGCCTCCAATACCATCAGGCCTGCTGCCTCCCCAAATACCGAACCTGATGCGGCCTGGTCAAAGGGCCTGCAGGCGATCTGGGCATCCTCTGGAGGGCAGGTGGTGGCCCGGCCCTGCAGGCATTGGCTCATCATGACCATGGGATTGACCTTCGCCTCAGCACCACCTGCCAGGATCACGTCTGCGTCGCCCCTTGCGATCACATCCCTGCCCTCTGCCACCGCACAGGCCCCAGAGACCTCTGCAGATGTAATGGAATTGCTCGGCCCTTGCAGGTCATGGATGATGCTGACATGGCAGGCCAGCATGTTGGGTAGGTACTTCAGCAGCCATAAAGGAGGGACCAATTGCATGCCCTCCGAGCCCCACTTATGTATGTCAAACCCGCCATCGACAATGCTGGCGGCAACCGCTGGCGCGATCTCTACAAGGTCGCAACTTATCAGGCCTGCCCCGAGGTTTATCCCAAACCTGGGTGGGTCAATATTTACATGCTCAGGATCTATGGCCCTAGTCACTAGGCCGCTGCTCCGCATGGCCATATCTGCTGCCATGACCGCCAGCTCTATATCCCGCGACATGAGTTTTGCCGCCTTGCGATAGGCCTTTGGCAGGAATTCCTGGATCCGATAAGGCTCGACCTGTCCGGCCAGCTTACAAGGGAATCCTGAAGGATCAAAGGCGGTGATGGGGCCTATACCACAGCGGCCCTCAAGAAGCCCCTTCCACATCGCATCTGCCGAAAGACCCAGCGGGCTGACCGCCCCCAGGCCTGTTATCACGACCCTACGATCATCCATTTTCAGCCAGGCCAATCTGGTCGCTACAGACGATGGTGGTCATAAGGGTCTGAATAGGCCCCTTCTCGAACACAAAGTTCTCACGAGGGAAGGGTATGCCTGATAGATTCTGGTCCAGATGGCTGAACAATAGGTCTATGTTGGCGATCACCTGGCCAGCACGCCGGACCGTACCGGAGGTGCTGGCAGCCTCAGGACTGTACGATTCCAATATCGCCTCCAGCTCTATGCACTCACCTGGCCTTGCCAGATCGTAGAAGATCGCCCTCCTGATCTTGGCAAGTATGACCTTCTGCTGGAACTTGCCTGCCTCCCCAACCAATATACCTGCGGTCTGGGCCATGGCCTCTATGATCAGGGATGCAGGCATGACAGGAAATCCTGGCATGTGATCGTGAAGATGCTCCTCGGCCATGCTGATACACTTGACCGCAACTGCACGCTTGCCGCTATGAAACTCCAGAAACCTATCTATCCAGATCCATCTCATGCTAGTCCTGGGCAGGGCCAGATGCGTTGAGCTTATGCTCCAGGAACCGCACAACCGCCTCAACAGTAAACAGATCCCCCAGCTTGGCCAGACGCGGGTCCTTCTCGAATCCAGAAAAGTCGATGTGGCTAAGCTGCTTCTTGAGCACCGCTAGGCCCTCATCCGTAAGCCTTCCATCAGCGGCAAGCCTGCTATCCGAGAAGAATCCGTCCCCAGGGAAGATCTCCTCACGACTTATCTTTATGGAGAAGGCCTTCTCAAGCCTAAAGACGATATCCAGGAAATCTATGCTCTCGGCACCGAGATCCGCCATCAACCTTGCATTCGGCTTGACATCTTCTTCATCTACACCCAAGGCGTCTACCAAGACCTCCTTTACCTTCTGATAGATCTGCGCTGTGGTATAGGGCATCTATTGACCTCCTATCAATCCGTAGCGGGATATAGCAGCCGCCACCTATCCTTCAGTGCCTGCACAATCTGTGCATCTATCGAGGCCATCCGTGGATCGCGGTCCACAAGGTTGAAGTGCCTTAGCACAAACCTCGCCTCCACTATGGATTGCCCAGCACTGGTACCTGTACCTGAGAAGTTGCTGACCTCAGGCTCGATCGCCTCTGCATCGACCAGATACTCCACCTGGGAGCCGGGTGGCAAGAAGCTCTTGTACCTGACATTCTTGGCCTGCTCCAGTAGGATCATGCTATGGGCAAATCGCTCAGTGGCCCTGACCAACCAGGATGCAGACTCGATCAGCCCTTGCAGCAACAAGACCCCTGGAAGTACGGGGAAACTCGGGAAGTGATCTGCAAGGTATTCCTCTGCCAGGCTGACCGTCTTGACCGCCTTCAATGACCTGCCGGGCTCTAAGGCCACTATCTTATCAATGAGAATAAACCTCATATGCTTGAGTCCTGTATCCGCGATAGGCCACTACTGTAGCGGCTTGGCCTGCCCATTTCCAGCCTTTTCCTGGACAGGCCATGTGCATATACAGCCCTTGACGGCCATATCAACCTGCAGGATAATCCTGTTGGTCGCGGATGTGGCGGAATTGGCAGACGCGCAAGGTTCAGGTCCTTGTGGGCGAATAGCCCGTGGAGGTTCGACTCCTCTCATCCGCAATGATGGTCACTGCTGCTTGGCCCTGGAGATGTAGGAGCCGTCCTCGGTGCTGATCCTGACCACGTCCCCAATCTCTATAAACGGTGGCACCCGCGTCCTAAGCCCTGTCTCGAGTACCGCATCCTTGAGCTGGTTGGTCACCGTGGCCCCCTTCGGTACAGGGCTGGTCGCGGTCACCGTTAGCTCCACGACCTTGGGCAGCTCTATGGATACGATCTTGTCCTGATACATCAGGGCCGTCAGCACGGTGTTGGGCCTGAAGTACTTGATGGAATCCCCGAGCATCTCCGCAGGCACCGTCACCTGCTCATACGTATTGGTATCCATCAATACGTGGCCAGAGGTATCGGAGTAGAGGTACTCCATCTCCCTCCTCTCGAGGAAGGCCTGCTCCACATCCTCTGTAGACCTAAGACGCTTCTCAATGATTACGCCATCTGAAACCCTTCTTAGCTTGGCCTGAACAAAGGCCCTCAGGTTCCCAGGGGTCACGTGTGTGGCCTGGAAACAGATATATAGCTGGCCATCTATGGTAAAGGCCATGCCTGGTCTCATGTCACTTGCCTTCACGGTTCTGTCCTTTCAAAATACCGGTGCTGTATGATAACTCCGGTCACAAGCTGATCAAGTCATATGAACCATGGTTGCATCAGGATTGCCGATCTGGTAAAAGGATCGCATGCGACATCTCTGTATAAAAGACGTGCTGCTCAGCAGCCTAATACTCCTGACCCTGTCTGGGTTATCCTGCCCGGCACAGACGATCCTGACCGATAGGCCTGCGGCCAGGCCCCTGCCATCCCCCGATAAGGAGGACTCATTCACATTCGCCATCATTGCGGACGTAACAGATGCAGGCCCAAACAACCTAGATGTACTCAAACAGGCAGTTGCCGATCTGAATCTGCTTTCGCCAGACCTGGTCTTGACGATTGGGGACATGATCCAGGGCTATTGTGACAGACCAACCTGGCTAGAACAATGGAATGTATCCAAGCAGATCCTGGATGGGCTTCAGAGGCCATGGTACCCGGTAGCTGGCAACCACGATATATACTGGGCCTCCAATCAGCCCAAACCCAAGGAGCAACACGAACCTGATTATGAAAGGCATATCGGTCCACTTTGGTATGCATTCCGACACAAGGGCTGCTGGTTCATAGTCCTATACACCGATGAGGGAGACCCAAATACCGGCGCAAAGAGCATTTCAGACCCAAATGCACAACGATTCAGTCAGAGGCAGATCCGCTGGCTCAGGTCCATATTGGCAAAGGCAAGAGACGCCAAACATATCTTTGTCTTTATGCACCACCCCAGGTGGGTCACCGAGGAGTACGGCCAACAATGGTCTACCATCCACGATATCCTTGCAAAGGCAAGGGTATCTGCGGTATTCGCAGGCCATGATCATATCCTCCGATTCGACGGCAATAGAGATGGGATAATGTATTACAGGCTCGGCACTGCCGGCGGTGCCATAAACCGCAGGATCGAACCTGAGGCATTCCACCACTTCTTCCTGGTGACGGTCAGGGGAAGGCAATTCCGTGTCAGTGCTGTGAAGATCGGATCCGTATACGACCCGCAAGACCCAGCATTCGCCAGATACACCCTGCTACCTATTACCCAATGGCGTATCGGCCAGGACAGGATCGTTGACCTTGTAATCCATATCCCCCAGATCCAGCCAGGTCTGAGACCCATACTCCAGGTAGGGCTAACAC
>JARYLO010000013.1 GCA_029907605.1 Sedimentisphaerales bacterium | reverse complement strand
AGATGCGATCGAGACAGGTCATAGAAGCCATCATCCTGATGCAGCTAACCATGGCCAGCCATGCCGCTGGGCAGAGGTGGACACAGGACTTTAACGCTGGTTGGCGGTTTTCAAAGGGCCCACAGGGCGAAGAGGTCCTAGGCCTCCAGTTCGACGATAGCGCTTGGCAGCCAGTACACCTGCCGCATGATTGGGCCATAACAGGACCATTCGAACCAAATGAGGATGGATACGCCGGCAAGCTGCCATGGAAGGGAAAGGGCTGCTACAGGAAGGTCTTCACAATCGACAAGAGGTATAACGGCAGGCGGGTCTACCTTGATTTCGATGGGGTCATGGCATTTCCAAAGGTATATGTCAACGGCAAGTTGGCAGGCCAGTGGGACTATGGCTACATGTCATTTCGGGTGGACGCCACAGCCCATGTCCGATTTGGAGACAAGAACGTCGTTGTGGTGATGGCAGACACCACACAGCATGGGACAAGGTGGTATCCTGGGGCAGGTATATACAGGAAGGTCAGGATGCAGATCTGCGATCCTGTGCACATAGGGCATTGGGGCGTCTTCATCACTACCCCTGAGATCACCGATGGATCTGCCACAGTCAGGATCCAGTCCACGATCGAGAATCATAGGACAGACCGCGTATCCCTAGAGGTACAGCATGTGATATACGATCCTGATGGCAAGGTGGTGGCAAAGGGGGGCAGCCAGCTTGCAATAGATGCAGGATCGCAGGGGACTACTGACCAATTACTGCTGATCAAGGGTCCAAGACTCTGGGATGTGGTCAGTCCCGAGCTCTACAGCGTCAAGACCAGCCTGAAGGTCTCAGGAAAGAGTGCGGATGAACAGACCGACACCTTCGGTATCCGCACCTTTGCCTTTACAGCGGATGATGGCTTCTACCTGAACGGTCGAAGGCTCCAATTGAAGGGGGTCTGCCTCCATCACGATCACGGGCCTTTGGGCGCTGCATTCTACAGGCGTGCGATGGCCAGGCAGTTGGAGATCATGAGGGATATGGGTGTCAACGCCATAAGGACCAGCCATAACCCCCCTGCACCAGACCTACTGGATCTGTGTGACAGGATGGGATTCGTGGTATGGGATGAGGCCTTCGACAAGTGGAATGCAACCGCAGATAGGCTGCCTGGCGTGCCTTTGGAGGAATATGCCTGCAAGCAGATACGCAGCCTCGCCATGCGAGATAGGAACCACCCATGCGTTGTGGTATGGTCCATTGGCAATGAGATAGGCGAGGGGGGTAGGGACGGCGTAACGCCCCAGAGGGTTGCGATCCTTGCAGATGCATTCAGGCAGGTGGATCCGACTAGACCTGTGGGCATGGCCTGCCACATCCCCTCTATGGCAGAAAGGCCCAACTTCCAGGCACTGGACCTTACTGGCTGGAATTATGCCCGTAGGTACGCGATATTCAGGGAAAGATATCCGGATAAACCGATCATCTATAGCGAGTCTGCATCCGCCCTGAGCACAAGGGGCTTCTTCGAACTTCCTCTTCCGAGGACAAAGACCGACTACTCATCGAGGCTACAGGTAAACTCCTATGACCTGAACGCAGCCCCTTGGTCCGACATAGCAGACGCAGAGTTTGCCTTGATGGAGCAGGATCGATTCGTTGCAGGGGAGTTTGTATGGACAGGTTTTGATTATCTTGGTGAACCTACCCCGTTTAGCAGGCAGGCCAGGAGCTCATACTTTGGCATAGTGGATCTGTGTGGGATCCCTAAGGATAGGTACTATCTGTATCGCAGCTACTGGCGGCCTGATACGCCCACCATACATATAGTACCGCATTGGAACTGGCCAGACCGTCTCGGTAAGGTGGTGCCAGTGTTTGTATACACAAATGGTGACAGTGCAGAACTGTTCTTGAATGGTAAATCACTTGGGATCCGAAAGAAAGGCCAGGTCCCTCCCAGGCCTGAGAACCTCGCACGCAATTGCAAGGTGACTGCCAGCTCGTTCGAGGAAGGCCATCCTGCAGAGCATGCAGTTGATGACACAAGCCAGACCCGCTGGACGGCCTCAGGACCTGATCCAAATCAGTGGTTCCAGCTGGATCTAGGTCGGGTCAGGAATGTCAGGTTCCTGGCCATAGATTTCGAGTGGGAGGAGAAGAACTATGGCTATGTGATAAAGGCATCTGCAGATGGCCAGGCCTGGCAGACCATCGTCACAAAGGTCACCAGCCGCGAGCCCATGTGGGGTGGCCCGACAGAGGCATTCCATGAAGTAGATGTGGATGCAAGGTTCCTTAGGATAGAGTTTCAGGACCTGCAGGGCCGTGTATGGGCATCCGTCAGGGAGTTTGGCGTGTATCAGCAAGAGGTGCCGTCAAGGTATTACGACGTCACATATAGATACAGGCTGCGCTGGGACGATGTGATCTACGAACCGGGTGAGCTGAAGGCAGTGGCCTATAAGGATGGCCAAAGGATAGGCCAGGCCATAGTCCGCACTGCAGGCAATCCAGCGACGCTAAGGCTATCGCCGGATAGGACAGAGCTTGTGGCATCTGGTGAGGACCTGTGCTATATCCTCGTAGAGGCAGTGGATGGTACTGGCACGCCATGCCCACTAGCAGATAACCTGGTCAGGTTCAGTATCCAGGGTCCTGCGGTAATAGCTGGCGTCGGAAACGGAAACCCGCTTTCCTTAGAGCCATTCCAGGCAGATCACCGCAGCCTCTTCAATGGAAAGGCAATCTTGATCTTGAGGATACTAGAAGGTCCTGGTGGCAAGATACAGGTCAGGGCAACATCCGAGGGGCTTGCCTCCGCAGGCCTGACACTCAGAGCTAGACCAGCAAGGAGGACAAACTGATGACCGACAAACAATGGCAACAATTATTGGCCGTCCTTTCAGGCCAGGTCCTAGACCCACTTCCGTGTGCCTTTATCATAGACTGCCCGTGGCTGCCTGGCTGGTATGGCACAAAGGTCATTGATTACCTTGCAGACGAGCAGATCTGGTTTGATGCGAATCGCAAGGCCGTAGAGACCTTCCCGCAGGTCTGGTTCCTGCCCGGATTCTGGGCAGAATATGGGATGTGCACAGAACCTTCTGCCTTTGGCGCAACCTGCCAGTTTCCTGAGGATGGCTTTCCGAGCGCCAAGAGGAGCATCCTGAGGATATCTGACATTGACGATCTTGAAATGCCAGACCCTAGGACAGATGGCCTGTTGCCATTTGTCATCCAAAGGCTCAGGTGGGCCAGACCGCAGATAGAGGACCTTGGCCATAGGATCAGGTTTTCTGTATCGAGGGGGCCATTGAACATCGCATCCTTCTTGATGGGCACTACTGAATTCCTGATGGCCATAAAGACCGATCCTGGCCCGATCCACAAGTTTCTCGGTCTGATCACCGAATTCCTCAAACAATGGCACCAGCTCCAACGCGATTCATTTGCCAGCATCGACGGTATCATGATACTGGACGATGTGGTAGGCTTCATAGGGCCTGACGACTTTGCCGAGTTTGCATTCCCATATCTGCAGGCCCTGTTTGCAGATGGCCCTTCAGTAAGATTCTTCCACAACGATGCACCTTGCAGCCAGTCCATAGCCCAATACAGCAAGATGGGCGTAAACCTCTACAATCCTGGTTCAAATGAGGATATCAACCAATTGAGGAAACTGGCCGGGGACCGCATCACCATACTGGGGAACATCCCTGCCAGGGACATACTGGCACAAGGGACCCCAGATCAGGTCAGACAGACAGTCAAGCAGATGCTCCAGCATGTCGCGGACAAACGCAGATGGATACCCTCTTGCGGTGGTGGGATGCCACCAGACGTGACTACGGACAACATAAGGGCCTTTGTCAATGCAGTCCAATACTAATAGCCCAAACCGTCCACAATCCCTTCGATCTGTCCTGCATGCTGCAGCATGGATTGGACCAATCTGCACTGGCACCGGCACCTATCTAGATTATGATTGGGCCTGGAGACCTTGAAGTACATATCGCCTGCCAGAAAATCGGTCAGGAACCTGGTAGCCATGATCAAGGCCATGAACCGGCCACTCAGGGGTATGTACTGGTATTGCCTGCAGTCGATCATGCCATCGGCACCTTTGAGGAATCCCTCTACTGCCGCCCTATATCTTTCCAGATCCACCTTAACCTTTGTCAGGTCTTGCTCATCCTCGCAGGCGGTAGTACAGGTGGTGCGGAGTATATCGCCAAGATCGTATATCCACAATCCATCCATCACGGTATCCAGGTCGATCACACATAGACCTTGACCAGAAGTGGCATCCAACAAGACATTATTGATCTTGGTATCGTTGTGTGTGATCTGTGTCTGAAGGATGCCCTTTTGTAGCAGATCTGCTGGCCAAAGCAGGATGGCCTGGTGTTCGAGGATGAATTCTATCTCTTCCTTGGCGGCCATCGCCCTGTTGAGCCTGTCAGCAGACAAGGCATCCTTTAGCTGCCTGAGCCTGGTAGGCCCATCATGGAATAGCGGTATGGTCTGGTGCAATCTGGGAACTGGCAGGTCCACTAACTGGCGGATGAACTGGCCGAAGGCCTTGGCTGCCTGGTATATCTGGCTGCAATCCTGCGGGACCTCGACCGTTATCGCATTCTCTATATAGACATACATCCTCCAGAAATGCCCATTGCCATCCACGTAATATGGCAGGCCATCCTTTGCAGGTACGACCGTCAGGGCCAGCCGCTGGATGTCCTTACACCCTGCCTGCTGTAGCTTGTGCCTGATATGGGATGTCACGCGGGTGATGTTGTCCATCATTGCAGGCGGGTCTGCAAACACACTGGAATTGATCCGTTGCAGTATATACCGACAAATGCGGCCACAAACCTGGAAACTCGTAAGATAGGTCTGATGGATATGGCCATGGCCATACGGCCGACAGTCTACAAGGCTGCCATCAACCTGAAAGGATTCGGCTATGGACCTAGGATCGCTCTCAACAGTCACGGCCTAGACCAGAGGTCTCGAGGATATCGACCAAGCCTGATAAGGTCCTTGATCCTCTCCACTGCCGCATCCTTGTCCTGCTTATACGTGACACCGAACCAGCCTTCATCCGTAGGTATGACCTTGACCGTGATCATGCCCTGTTTGACCAGGGTGTTTATGATCGTAGGCAATAGGAATTCCTGCTGAGCATCTACCTGCTCATTGATGAAAACCTGGAACAGGGCATCAAATGCGTTGAATATCCTTGGATGGTATCCCCAGAAGTTCATGGATACAATCGTATCGCCAGGGAACCTGATCACAGAGTCACCTTGACGGACGATGGCATCCTGGCCAGACATCTCGAGCCCCTTCTGCTCGGTTATACCTATAAGATACCCATCACCATCGCATTGACATATCCCCCTTGTCACCCCACCATGCTCAGACAGGGTATTGCGTAGACGGTACCCGATCATTATCTGCTGGTGCCCATCGGAGTTGGTCATCTTGTGCAATAGTTTCTTGATCATCCGATACGTGCCAGAGCCATAGTAGTCATCTGAATTGATCACTGCAAATGGGCCTGTGACCACATCCCTTGCCACAAGGACCGCGTGACCTGTACCCCAAGG
Organism: Sedimentisphaerales bacterium; assembly: GCA_029907605.1. Lineage (GTDB taxonomy): Bacteria > Planctomycetota > Phycisphaerae > Sedimentisphaerales > Anaerobacaceae > DTPU01. Next base: position 29,342 of record JARYLO010000013.1, on the reverse strand, counting down.
TTTCTTTCGGTCCGGCGGTATCCTCTCTGGCGGCACCAGGCTATCCAGCTCCTGACAAACAAATGCGGTCTGGATCCTGCCGGCCAGGTTGGCCTCGATCCTATCCCGAAAGGCCCTCTCAAAGTCCTTGCGGATAATGAATACCGCCTTCTTGAACCCAGCAGCGATTGCATCATACAGTGAATAATCCAGGATCCACTCGCCATTAGGACCTATCGGGTCTATCTGTTTTAGCCCGCCGTAACGGCTTCCCATCCCCGCTGCCATCACAAGCAGGGTTGGGCCTTCATAGGTATCCCTGATCTTCTGCGCCATAATCACCCTTTCATATGACCGAACTGATCACGAAAGCGGATATTCTAGCGATCTGTACGTGCTGGCCAAGTACCTATCAGAGCTGATGTTCAAAGACCCCAAGCGGTCTGGCAGAACCCCACTTGCCCCCAGTGAAATCAGGGAATGCTACAGGCCTGCCCCTTGCTGCAACAGATCGTTCGCTCAGAGGGAATATCGCACTCCATGTAACTGAATCATAGACGTCAATGTCGGGTGGCACGCCTTTGCGTAGGGCCTGGATCAGCCTGTAATCTTCTATGAAGTCCATGCCGCCATGGCCCGCGCCCTGGGCCTGCTTGTTCAGCGCCTCCCATACTGGGTGCTCATAACCTTCGAGGTACTTGGCAAACGGCTGCCACTGATCGGATGCCCCCTCCCCTTCTATGTAAATCAGTGGCTGAGGGTACTTCCTTACCAGACCCCTTGTGCCCTGGATGAGGAAGTCACGGCTGTAAGGCCTTGGAAGGTGAGTATCATGCTTGACTATTATGGTCTTTCCCAAGGCAGTGTGGATCAGTGTGGTGTTTATGTCGCCCAGCTTGAATCGCTGATCTGCCCATTGTGGATACCTGGCCTTGGCGTACAGGTTCAAACCTATGGACTTGGTACTCATAGAGACCAAGTATTCGAACCTATCACCTCGCAATATGTCCATGCACCATGCCACTGGCCCTATGCCATGGGTTGGATACGGATTGCCATTTCGATGGATAGCATACTTCAAACGCCACATCCCTTGATAATAAGTGGGTGAGAGCTTCAATTCCCGCAGGTCGTGTAGATACCCGCATTCTGCATGTAACAACTGACCAAACAAGCCCTGCCTGACCATATTCAGTACTGCCATCTCTATGCGGTCATAACAGCAGTTCTCCATCATCACACAGTATCTCTTGTATCGCTGCGATGTCTCGACAAGTTGCCAGCACTCATCCAGGGTCGTAGCGATCGGGACCTCACAGGCAGCGTGCTTGCCATTTGCCATCGCAGCCACACATATGGGTGTATGCCATTGCCAAGGGGTGGCGGTGTAGACAAGGTCCAGATCCTCCTGCTGGCAGAGCCTCTGGAAGTCCCTTTCGCCTCTTTGGCCATACACCTTTGGCTCAGGCTGACCTGAATCTATGATCCTCTGCCTTGCCCACTGGGCCCTTTCTGGCAGGATGTCGCAGACAGCGGCGATCTGGCAACCCTCTATGCGTAGGAGGTTCTCTATGTGACCCCTGCCCATGTTGCCTATGCCCACAAACCCAACCCTGACTAGATCCCTGGGCCTATCGGGCCATAACAGTGCCGGCAGGTTGGCCCTCTGTTGGTGGCAGCCAGTTGAAACTACGCCAGCCAATGAACCTGCCAATCCGGTCGCAGCCACCTTTTTCAAGAACTCCCTTCGGTCGAGCGTGGTACTCATAAAAGCCTCCTTGATAAGGCCAAGATTGAGCCATAGAACCCTCTGGACAGACCAAATGGCTCGTCCGTTGGCATTTATCCAATCACTTACCTCTTGAGACTCCTGGGGGTCTCTACAAGGATCAGATGCGTCCAGATCCGGGCAATACCTTGCGGACCAATGGTACGCTATGGGACGAAACTAGGTTTGTCAATAGCCCAGGCCATTGGCTGGCGCTACAGGTATTGCTCTAATCGTTTGGCTGCATGCCGATAATCGAATAGCCGGTCAAACTCCAACAGACCTGCAAGGGCCCGTGATACGATCCTGTGCTCGACCTCCTCTAGTATGGCGATGGGATTGAGCCCGCCAACCACGATGACCCCAACCCTGGCAGGCGCAACAGGTATGTCAAGCAAAGGTTGATTTGGAAGGCCTACCTCCATGATCGCTCCCAACCCCACCTCCTCAAGTCGTTCGCTCAGGTTGAGCAACCTCTGCCTGCTATCAGCAGGGACCTCCCGGAAACTCGCCCCTATCAGCCCATTACCAGTGCTTATGGCCCCATGGTAGTTGGTCATACCGCTTCTAATAAAGACCTCAAGTGGATCGATGGTAGTACCGTCATAGTGGATCACATCCGTAAACCGAAATGGTCTGCCATCCTTCAGCATTAGCAGCCCACCAAATCGGCAGCTCATGGGTATGCCGTGCTTTAGCAGGACACCGTTGATGGTGATAGAACAGACCGTACAAAAGCCGATCTTATCAGGTGGTACAGTGATCTGACCGACGGTCTCCCCAGGGCCAAGCAAGGTCATCAGCCTGCCCATGCCATAGCCCTTCTCGAAGACCTTACAGACCTTGTCCAGACAACTGGCCAACTTCTGCGGTTCCACCAGGGAGGTATTCACTACCACCGTTCCACTACGCATCGCAAGATCAAAGGTCATCTTGTAGACCATCTGATCCATCTTAGCCGACAAGTAGCCAGGCATGTACATGACCTGAGATGATTGCAATTCTGCTAGACCTGCCTCAGTCAGGACCCTCCCTTTTCGACCGCAAGGCCTGGTCAGCCCCTCCTGATCGGTCTGCGCAAGATAGAAACGTATGGTCCGCTCACTAAGCTCAAGGCCGCTAGTGGACAATAGATCCAGGATACAGCTGGAGGTGAGGGGGGCTTCATGCTCCTTTAAGACGTTGAGTATGGCCAGCTTCTTGTCTATCTTCTTTGAGGATCTGACAGAAATCTGCATCGGCAAGATCTCCGAACCATAAACTGCTAGACACCTAAAAGCTGAGGATGATAAACACCAATCGGCAATAGGTCAACTATTTTTGCCGACTTATGGCGCTTTGCGGCAACGTTGCCGCATATGCCTCCCTTGCCATCCTTGACTTGCCCAAAAAGGCGGTTACATTCACGCGGCTTGGGCAAGGCTATGCCGTAACATATCAAAGGTGGTGTCCTTTTTAGGAGTCTACTTATAATAGAATGGCGAAAGAGAAATGACGTGCTTGGAACTGCCAACAGGGGCGACGCATGTGAGAGCGGCCTGTGTACCCTCTGCATGTCGGACTGCAAGGGAAGGTGCGAGACCTGGATGTCCAGCCTCCTTGGGCGAAAGCTGCTGTATCCCCGCAACTATGGCTGGATCACCTCAGGCCCTGGGAATGTCGTGGCACTGGGCGTGAGGTATCATGCGCTACGCATACAGGGATACGCATACGGGGCAAAGGGGCTGCCAAAGGGGTTGAGCAATGATCCAGATGATTGTGTCTTCCCCAATGTGGATATCAGCACCAGCTTTGGCAAGGAGGAGAAGACCAAGTGCCGTATGCCTATAATGACAGGCGCACTGGGCTTCGACCTTCGTTGCCGCACGGTATTGGGATTCATTCGCCGTTGGGGCAGCCTTGTGTGGCATCCCAATCGTGGTTGGAGAGAATGTAGTCGGCATAGACTGCAAGGCAGTAATAAACAAGGGCAAGATAAGCAAGGCCCCGGAACTCGATCGCAGAATCGAGACATACCTGAGGTATTATGATGGTTATGGCGCGATCATCGTGCAGATGAACGTAGAGGACACCCGCAACGGGGTAGCTCAGTACGTGGTAGACAAGTATGGTGATAAGGCCATAATCGAGCTTAAATGGGGCCAGGGCGCAAAGGACATCGGCGGGGAGATCCAGGTAACGGATATTGAGTATGCCAAGTTCTTGAAGGATAGGGCTATGTGGGGGATCCAGATCCATATGATCCAGTCGTTCAGGCAGCGTGCAAGGATGGATCCATCAAGAGCTTTGCCAGGCACAGTAGGCTAGGTGGCACCAACCTATCTACCGTTGAGTAGGTCCGTGAGGACTTCATGAAGGGGGTTGAGACCCTCAGGAAGATGGGCTGGAAGAGGATCAGCCTAAAGCCGGTGCCTATGGCCTGGAGGCCTTGGCTATGGCCATAAGGTTCGCAGCACATGCAGGCCTTGACCTTCTGACCGTCGACGGTGCAGGTGGTGGTACAGGGATGTCACCTTGAAACATGATGGAGCATTGGGGCATACCTTCCTTGCCATTGCATGCAAAGACCTATCAGTACTGCAAGATCCTGGCCGATAAGGGTATTACACCTCCAGATATATCCCTTGCAGGCGGCATGGCAAGGGAAGACCACATATTCAAGGCCTTGGCCCTTTGTGCACCTTTCGCGAAGATCGTCTGCATGGGACGTGCACCTATGATCCCAGGGTTCCTGGGCAGCAACATCCAGGGCGTGCTCCAGCCTGACAAGAAGGAGCAGGTCAATGGGCACTGGGATGAATTGCCGCCTTCTGTAAAGGAGATCGGCAGTACCCCGGAGGAGATCTTTGCAGGCTGGGAATACGTCAAGGCAAAGGTCGGTGCAGATGAGATGAAGAACATCCCATTTGGGGCCATTGCCATGTACACCTATGCAGACAAGCTGGCCTGCGGCCTGCAACAGTTCATGGCTGGGGCAAGGAAGTTTAGCCTTGACCAGATCAGCCGTGACGACCTGATGGCAGCTAATCGCGAGATTGCAGAGGTCACTGGCATACCGTATATGCTAGAGGCCCAGGATGACCTAGCTATGGCGATACTGAATAAGTAAGCCTAGCTGGTAAGCCTAACAAAGACCCAGGCAGTCTGGCTGCCTGGGTCTTTCTTATTCTATCACCACCTCTTGTATGCCGGCTGACCAACCTGGCTGCAGTTGTATCTCGATCCTGATGCAATCGGTCTGGACTGGATCGAAGTGGACCTGGTTGAACCGATCCTTCCCAGTGCCATATGGGCCCTTTGCCATTACCGGTTTGAATCGACCATCGGCATCGCGGTACAGGACCTGCCAGGATTGTGGCACCCTACATTCACCAGTACCGGTATCGTCAAACCAATATACCTGGACCTTGGATATCGATTGCTGCTGGCCCCATTCGAATTGGACCCATTCGGTGGTACCCTTGTGCGGCCAGAAGTCCAGTTGCAGGTTGGACGAGTCAGATGAGCCTTCAGGTATGACCTGGTCCTTTATCGCATCCAATGACACGTGGACAAATGAGGCCGTGGTCTTGCTCGTATAGGCGAGGGTTGGTGCGGGCCTGGGCCTGGTCGCCTCTGGTGTGCAAGCCGGCCAGACCGTCATCTGGCATGGCCCCCTATGGGCCCATGCATAGTATGGTATTGCAATAAATGGCCGCTGGCCTACCGCCTCTATACTGCCATCAAGCCTCCTCTGAGTGGTCTTTGCCTGACCTGTCACGACCATCACGCCACCTAGCAGTTCCGGCCTGAATACTGCCGCAAACTCCGCATCCTCTGGTATATACATGTCAAAGACCTGTCCATCGTTGTCTATGCCCTCTAGACAGAACACGATAGGACCCCTTTGGATGGCGACCTTGCCCTTGTCTGCCCTCACATGAGGGTCTGCTGAGATCCGCCTTACAGGCATCGGCAGGTCCAGATCTATCCAGTCGCCTCGCCTCCACCTGCGGCGGATCGTGATATAGCCCTGCGTGACCTTCAGGTCTATTGGGCTGCCGTTTACGGCTATACCAGGTTCTGACCTGACTCCATCTGCGAACCTGTACAGGTCGCTTGGAACAGGTTCATTGCGTGACCAGCCTGGTATCCTCACGTGTATGGTCAGATCCATCTCCTTTGCAGGATCCAGTTCTATCCTGACCTTGCCATCCCATGGGTAATCGGTCTTTTGGGTCAGGTCCAACCGGCCAAGCGGTGTATTCAAGCTTGTCTTGCCAGCGCCAAAGAGGTTGATAAACAGACCTCCCTTCCCATATGCATAGAAAAGGCCTGGGACAAGCGGGATAAACCTGGCTATGTTCGAAGGGCAACACGCGCACTCGAACCAGGGGCTTCGCTGGTGTTGTCCGCGGGACTCGAGTGGATTGGGATAGAAGAATCGATCCCCACCCATCGAGACCCCCGAAAGCAGGGCATTGTACAAGGTCCTCTCTAGCACATCGACATACCTGGCGTCCAGGTGCGTCAGGAACATGCGGTGATTCCACAGTATGTTCGCGATAGAGGCACAGGTCTCGCAATAGGCGGTCATGTTCGGAAGTTCATATGGACCTGCGAAACCCTCGTGCCCACCTGCAGCGCCGATCCCACCTGTCACATATAGCTTGCCACCAACCACATCCGCCCATATCCTGTCGAGGGCCTGGACGTAGGCCTTATCACCAGTCAATGCAGCCACATCCGCCATGGCCGCATACATATACATGGCACGGACCGCATGGCCTACGGCCTCTGCCTGGTCCAGCACAGGGACCTGGTCCTGTGAGTACGTGCCGTACAGACCTGCCTTTCCATCGGGCCCTCGCCGGCCTAGTCTTCCCCTCTGCTCAAGGAAGAACCTGGCCTGGTCCAGGTATCTCCTATTGCCTGTAACACGATACAGCTTGCAAAGCCCTATCTCTATCTCCTGATGGCCTGGTGGGTCTGTGCGGCCATCTGGGTTGAATGTCTTGCAGACCAGATCAGCATTGCGTATCGCCACATCCAGGAAGGTCCGATCACCAGTGGCCTGGTAGTGTGCAACAGCGGCCTCGTACATATGACCCATACAGTAGAGCTCGTGGATCCACTGTATGTTGGTCCAACGCTGGTCAGGTTGACGCTGGGGCACCGAATAAAACGTAAACAGATAACCATCGTCCCATTGGGCCGCTGCGATGATCCGGACTAGCTGATCCAGGTAGAGCCGCATCATCCTGTCTTGACCAGATCGAAGGACATACGCTGCCCCCTCCATGACCTTGTACAGATCCGAATCGTTGAAGTGCATCCCCGCGAAGGCCCCCTTGGCACACCCTGCCGCCTTCTCGAAGTTGCTGATCCTGCCGGTCTGCTGGCACTGCTGGAGGCAATGTGGTATGGTCACCTCTCGATTGACCTTGAGCCTGACAGACCAGAACCCATCCTGCAGGATAACGGACTCGGCTGGGACGGCCTGGACCGGATAGTCCTGTTGAGGGGCCGGCCCTTGCACCACAGTGGATACAAGAAGGATCACTATTGGCAACAAGTAACAGTCCATATCCCGCCCTTTCTAGATTGCGGTGCACTGGCAAGGCCGGGCCCCAAATGCAGTGACAGACTGAATGCAGGTTCGCCTTGCACAGAACCGATCAGGGATTGGGCAGCATCCAACTGGTCTTTGGCCCCCTCAACTGCCAGCCATACACAGCCTTCTGCCCCACCCACGCCGCCTGCAGCGACCAACTGCGCACAGGCACCAGTCAGGAGTCTGATCGCATCGATCTCGGTAAAGACCTCACCTGGCAAAGGCAGCAGCCTAGGCCCATCCCAGCCAGGGCTGTTGAGCATCAAGGCCAGCTCATGCAGATCGCCTAGGATCCTCTTTTCAAGGCCCACAGGTACGATCAATCTGACCCTCCTACCAGCAACCACCTGGAGGATCGCCCCTGTGGTACCTGCCTGGGGATGGCCTATGAGCACCGCTGCCTGGCGCCTGGAGAGGTCCAGGGCATTTGCGCCCTTTAGTATCAGGTCGCCCTCCTTCAACTGCTCAGCTACATCGAATATGGTCTTGCCCTTGATCCACTTGCCCTGCCTTATGATCACATCGCCAGGGAATCCCCCCTGGTCAGGGAGCCTGCCTTCGCTGGTCCTTTCTACTGCAGGTGGAAGGACCACACCCCTGAAGAACCTACTGCTGTCAAATCCTGCTGCCTGACCAATGGCAGCCAAGACCTCTTGGGCTACATAGCCATTGGTGGTACCTGCCACTATGACAACGGTCCTACTGGACAATGCCTCCTTAACAAGCGGATGGCCCAATATCCCCTTTGCTATCAATCGCTTGCCTGCTGCTGGTGTGATCACAAACTGCCTCATAGTCCTACTCCTATTTGGCCATTGAGATTACAGCGGTTGCCCTGCCAATCAAGCTAATTCAGGCCAAAGGCAAGATCACCTGCGCAGCCCTACTGTGAAGACCGCTCCGCAGGGCCTGGCTTCGGCCACCTGTACAAAGCCCTGGTGGGCCAGAGCAAACCTCCACACCAGTGCCAGACCTAGACCAACACCCCTAGTCCGCCTGGTGGCCTCAGGCTCAAGACGATAGAAGGGCCTAAAGATACGCGTCCTTTCCGCCTCAGGGATACCAGGACCATGGTCTTCCACCTCAATCAGGACAAAATCATCCTGCTGACGGGTCCTGACGATGATGAGATTATCGCGGCTTGGGTTGCCGAACTTGACCGCATTATCAAGCAGGTTCAACAAGATCTGTGTGATGGCATCGTGATCAAAGGGAAATGGAGGTATCTGATCTAGTTCAGTCCTTATCTCCAGCCCTTGTGCCTGGGCCAAAGGCCTTGCGGTCTCCACCACGGCCCTTAGCAGCTGGTTGATGTCGCCTTCAACAAGGTGGTACCTCTGGCGTCCCTGCTGGATACGCGAGAAATCCAGGACATTCTCTATCAACCTGGTCAGGCGTTCTGCCTCCAGCCTGATGTTATGGTAGTAGCGGTCCCTTTGCTCGATGGTACTGACCCAACCCTTCTCGAGCATCTCAGCACATACCCTTATCCCGGCAAGAGGGGTCCGCAATTCATGGGAGACTGCGGATATGAAGCTATCTTTTTGTCTGGATAGCTCCATCTGCTGCCATGCACCGTGCCATGTGGCTGCCAGGCCTAGCGCTACTGCCAGTCCGACCAGGCTCATAGCGACAAAGTACCATAGGCTCAGATACCTGACCTTCCGACCGATCAGACCTGGATCAAGGTCTAGTAGGTTCAGTACCACACGACCAAAGCCGAAGTCCAAGACCGCCGCATATGCCGCTGATGGCAACTCGGCATTAGAAAGTTCATAGCCCATGTCCTGCCCTGCAAGCCTGGCAGTGGAGTCATCTATCTCTGCAATGAGCCTAGAGGCATCTAGCCTGAATCCCTGGAAGAGCTGCAGATCGCCAACCTGCACATGTCGGACCATATACACACTTCCATCGAATACCGATGCATTCTCAGATCCATCCTTCAACACGATCGGCACTAATGGACCGACCTTGACCGTGACAGGCCCTTGTATATCTGTTGCAAGCTGCTGTGCCCTATACGCATTCGGTACTAGTTGTCTGTACGCATCGGCCTGCCTGGCCGACCGCTGCCTCACGCCAAGGCCCCGGGCTGCAGGCACTTCTGGGGCCACATCGTTAGGGCCTATCACCTGGCCAGGATTGCTGTTTAGGATCAGGTTGGCATATGCAGATTGCCGATCTGCCCGAATGACCTGCGATTCTGCGGGCATCTGCTGCAAAGTATCGATATACAATGATTGAGCCTTGCTAGACACCTTGGGCTGATCGACCTTTTGGACAGGCAAGCTTGGCTGGATCTGCATTGCTGCAGTTGCCTCCATCAAAGAAGGACGCAACAGGGGCACCAAGTGCTGGCTCACAACAGACTTGACCTGCTTAACCTGGGCTACTAAGGCGGTATTTGCATCCAGTGCGCCCAAGAGACCGTCATTGGGCGTCTGTATACTGCCATCTGGCAATACCTGGAAGTGGCCATATGCCAGACCGTGGTCCAATCTACCCCAAAGAGGCGAACGAATCAGGGCCCTGACCTGGCCTGATTGGGACAGGTTTGGATCAGGCAGGTGGTATGGATAGTAGTCCGTATAGGGCCTGGATTGCTCAGTCTTGATGAACCGATCCAACTTCTGCTTTACATCTGAGTGTATCTGCGATGCAACCTTTGCAAACCCTCCTAACCTGTAGCCGTACAGGCCCTGGCGCCATTTATCCAACGCAAGATAGCCCAATATGGCCGCTGCCAGGACGGCCATGCCTATTAGTGCAGACAAGATGATCAGCCGCTTGAACATACTGGATGCCACTGCCGCTAGGATCGGGCCTTGTACATATAGCCTGCACCTCTGATCGTCACGATAGGCAGGGGCTCTGCGGACTCAATGGCGAGTTTGCTGCGGAGGTTGGCAATATGCATATCCATCGTCCTTGTGCCAATGTCTGTTATCTGGTCATGCCATACCCGCTCATAAAGCTCCTGGCGACTTATGATGCGGTTTGGATTGGCGGCAAAGTACTGCAGGATATGGCCCTCAGTAGGGGTCAAGGCCACCTCTTTTCCAAAGGCACAGGCCTTCAACACCGATAGATCTATCTCCCAAGGACCAATGCCAAACTTCTGCCCAACCGAGCGGTTTGGATCTATCCTCCTGAGCACCGCCTTGATCCTGGCAAGTAGCTCCTCGAGGCTGAAGGGCTTGGTGATGTAGTCATCTGCACCTATCTCGAGCCCAGCTATCCTCTGATGCTCAAGGCCCTTTGCAGTGACCATGATGATGGGGGTGACGATCCCTTTTTGACGCCATTGTACACATAGCTGCTCACCGCTGACCCCTGGTAGCATTAGATCCAATAGGATCACGTCAAACCTGCGGCCCTCAACGAGCTCCATTGCCTTGGGTCCCTCCGGGGCAACGGTCACGGCAAAGCCGTGCAAGCGGAGGAAATCGGCAAGCCCCTCCCTGATCGTCTGATCATCCTCTACAACCAAGATCGATAAAGGTTGTGCCATAGCCCTTCTTCACAGTGACAAGTCTCTATTGATTATACACCTTAAGGCGGCGGCCTTTGTAAAGCTGATGTAAAAAATGTGCTCCGGTCCTCGCGACAGGCGGGTATAAGAGGTCCAGATCAAGCCTATCTGGATCTAGTGACTATCTCAGTGGCGCGGCCTCTAAGGATATGGATGCCTCCTGCAGACCGTCAGCAGTGGCAGTCAGTGTGATCCTACCTGTCTGGCCGGTAGCCTTCAGGTACGCCATACAATAGCCTTGATAGGCCCTTCGCTGCGTGGCCTGGAACGGTTCGTGGCTGTAGAGCGAACCATTGTCTACTGCTGCTATGGTACCTGGACCGCTTACCAAGAACCTGATCATGTGGTCTGCTGAGGGCACAACCACACCATTGCCATCCACCACCATCGCCTCTACATGGCATACATCATCCCAGCAAGGCCTCAGCTCTGTGCGATCCGCTGCTAGTACAATCCTTGCAGGCCTGCCGGCCGTTTGGAGCTGGCAGACTACAGGTGGCCTGCCGCTATCCAGACCTATAGCCTTTAGCTGCCCTGGCTCGAACTCCACCTGCCATGTCAGTGGGGCATCATTTGGGTCCCTTTGTTTGATGCCAAGAGACCTGCCATTTAGCTGCAATTCCACCTGTGCACAGTTGGTATAGACCTCCACGGTCTCCATGTGGGGGCCCAGATCTGCTGGAGTCCAATCTGCAAACAATACCTGGGGCCTTGCCAGCGGCTCAAACCCAGGATCGTCTGGCATACGACGCTCCACCGCAACCCGCCTTACAGCATAAACGACCGGCCTATCGGACCACCAACTGGCCCTCTGGTATGCAATGGGTCTTGGCCTACCTGTACGGTCGAGCAGGCCAGATCCTGCGCCAACAACAGGCCATCTCCACGCCTCGCCCAAATAGTCCACACCGGTCCACAGGAATTGGCCGGCATGCTGCGGATTGTCACGCATGGCCAGCCAGGTCTCAAGGTCGTGCCTCTGTTCGGTACCTATGATCTTCCTGGTCGGCCTTGCTTGCCAGGCTGCAAGCAATTCGCGATCCCTGTAGTTGGTGCCTATCACATCCAGCATGTCAGCAAGGCCATTGTCATAGTCCTTGCTGACGTTGGGTCTAAATAGGGCCTGCGTCACCGGCCTAGTGGGATCGTACCGATGGCAGACGTCAATCAGGCCCTTCAATATCGCCTTTGCCATCTCAGGCCTTGTGGTATCCCTTATCTCGTTGCCCACACTGTAGATTATGATACAAGGGTGGTTTCGGTCGCGGAGGATCGTATCCCTCAGATCGATCTTGGACCAATCATTGAAGTAGAGGTGATAATCCCCTGGATTCTTGCCTATGGTCCAGCAGTCGAAGAACTCATCCATCACCAAAAGGCCCATCCTGTCGCACAGATCCAGGAATTCCGGCGCAACAGGATTGTGTGCGGTACGTATCGCATTTACCCCGAATTCCCGCAGCCTCTGGAGCCTCCTCTCCCAGACCGCAAGCGGCACTGCCGCACCAAACGCACCACCATCGTGGTGTAGACAAACGCCTTTGATCCGCACGTTCTTGTCATTCAACCAGAAACCACTTTCTGCACGGAATTCGGCCTTGCATATCCCAAAGGTGACCTGTTCATCATCAACGACCTTGCCGCCAGAGACTACCTTAACAACGGCCTTATACAGGTTTGGCCTTTCCAGATCCCACAACATAGGATCAGTGACCTTTAGCTCGATCTGATATTCTGCGCGTTCCCCAGAGGCAATGGTCCTGGCATCGGACCTACCAGATTGAACGATGGCGCCGTCAGGTCCTATGATCTGCAGGTCGATGGCTGCATCTTGATCCTGTTTGGTCTGATTGAGGATGGCAGTCTTCACATTCACAAGTGCTAATTGAGGATCTACATAAGGCGTTGTCACAAAGGTTGCCCACTGGTCTATATGCAGTGGTTCGGTGACTATGAGCCTGACATGCCTGTATATGCCTGCACCTGCATACCACCTGGATGCTGGCTGCAGGAGGTTATCTGCCCTGACCGCCAAGATGTTCAGTTGGTTGGGGCCTAGGCGGACCTTGCCGGTCAGGTCATACCTAAAACTGACATATCCATATGGCCTGTGGCCAAGGTGTAGGCCGTTGATCCAGACATCGCTGTTGGCCATGACCCCATCGAATTCCACATAGATCCGCTTGTCGGCATACTCATTTGGCAGTATCAGATGCCTGCGGTACCAACCTATCCCTGCAGGCAGAAAACCACCGGCCCCACCCGTTGGGTTGTTCGGATCAAATGGACCTTCGATACTCCAATCGTGAGGCACATCCAGCCTCCGCCATGTGCTGTCGTCGAACTGCGGTTGCTCAGCCCCTGCTGCATCCCCTTTATAGAAGTGCCAATCAGAATCCAGTGGTTGTACGATCCTTGCAGTGGATTGGATCTGAGGCGAGACGTTCGACAGCATCCTACAACCCACTATCAAGAGACCAACAATGAATCCTCCCAGAAAAACCCTTGTGAACCTTTGCATAACCTTACCCTTAACTAGTCTTCAGATACCGTTGCAGACGCTGGTGATTGGTATGCCTCAAGGCCTATCAGGTCGGCAAACTCCTTGCTACCCATCGATACCTTAGGCCTGAAGGCAGGACCTGATACATAGGATAACAGACTCTTATAGAATTGCCTAGCAGCAGGGCTATCGGGCATCTGTGGGAGCCTCGCACCACAGACCAAGACCCTTGTGCCTTCCACCCTGCATTCAAAGACCAATGCCAGTCGCCTGGACGTATTCCAATCATCTATGATCTGGACCAATGGCTCAAGCATCTGGACAGCGGAGATGTCGAAGGCCCTGGCGCCCTGGAGGACCTGCTCCCAGTTCCACTGGCTGTAGGGTCTGGTGGGGAACAGGGACAGGGCAGGATGATTCGGGTCGCATAACAGACCTAGGGTCTGCCGGTCAGGGTTCGGAAACATCTGATTGTTCCAGAAGATCGGCATGAATGAGACCTTAGGGTGTGCCTTGCCTGGCGCTTCAGGAAAGAGGATAGCTGTCCTTTCCTGGCCTGGCGGACCTATGGCCTGTTGCACATTATTGGCGATGATGACCCCAGGAGGTTCTGCAATCTCTGCCCCAGGAGGATAGACCCATATGTCCCAGTCGTTTTCGTACGCTGTACCCTTTATCCCTGCCACCAGCCTATATCCTGCAGGTACGGGAAGATCGGCCAGAAGCATCCTGATGGTACCCAAGGAAATGGCATCGCCAAGATCTATGGTCCGTGCGGGCAGCTCCCCTCCCTGTACGACGTTGCCATCCTTGTCGACTAGACGCCAATACGGTGTTGCACCTGGTATGGGCCCACTGCCATAGTGAGTGACCTCCAGAGGGATATCGAGCGTATCCGATGTGGTAAATACACGCCTAGGCAGCCTCGCAAGTACTACTGTGCTATTGCAGAACCTTCGGTATCCAGCAGGATCTATATACCCCTTTGGGTCCCAGAAGGCATCCAATACGCCCACCAATGCAGTGCCTTGGCCTGGAAAGTCATGCAGATCCAACAACTGGAAACCTGCAAGGTCCCGTGTACGCAGGGCTGCCTCTATCTCCTCCTTGTAGCATAATACCTGCAACATACCGGATGCATGGGCCAGCTCGGCATTCTGTTGCAGGATGCCGTTGTCCCTGGCCAATTCACGAAAGATCATCAGGTTGCCTGGGATCAGTGCACCGGTATACTTGGCGATCTGTGAAAGGTCTGGGTATGCGCAGAACTGGCCTATCTCATGACTTATGACAGGTACCCTTGCCACTGCCAGGGCCGCACTATAGTCCTTGCCTCGCCAACCCTGCTCTCCCCTGACCCTTGGACCATTTCTGGTTCCTACGGCTATCACGGGCTGGAATTGATCCTGGTCTGTCTGGCCCCAGCCTGTTGCAGCCGCATAAAGCCTGCGCGGATCCTTCTGTTTGAAGTGCCTGACCCATTCGGCAAGGAACTCAGGCCTTGCAGTTGGCTCGTTGCCGTGGGTCATGAAGACAAAGGATGGATGATTGCCATATGCCTTCAGTATGGCCTCCGTCTCCTCATAAAGCCACTTGTCCACAGGATCGCCATAACCTAACCTGGCCCCTGCCCTTGCCCATATGCCACACTCAACCTGTACGTAGAAGCCCAGCATGTCTGCAGCCACAAATGCCGCCTCAGGTGGGCACCAGGAATGGAACCGCATATGGTTGAGCCCGAATTCCTTGCATCTGCGGATGATACGGATCCAGGACTCCACATCCATTGCCGGATAGCCTGTCAGCGGGAATATGCAGCATTCCAGAGTCCCTCTGACAAGGAATGGCCTGTCATTCATCAGTAGCCTCAGGCCCGCGGTGCTGACCTGCCTTAGGCCTAGCATCAATTCCCTTTGGTCATCCGCCTGGTCGCCCTTCAGGGTCAACTGGAGCCTAAACAGCCCTGGGTTGAACTCATCCCAGGGCCTGACCTGTGGCTCTACCGGCACCTGTACGCGAACACGCGAGCCTTCAACGGCCCAATCGATCTGCGACTGATCTCCGTTAATGTTAAGTATTCCCTTGCCAGCCTTCCTGCTGGCATTGCCCAGCTCTATGTCCAGGTCCACCAGCCTGTTCTTCAGATTAGGATAGGCCTGCACATCTGCGATCCAAACAGGGCTGGTTGCCTTTAGTTCTATCCTGCCTACGATCCCATTCCAACAGGTCTGTGTCTGATCGCTGATACTGTGGGCGTCGCTGCCGACATCCACGATCATGCGATTATCCACTCGGATCGTCACGCGGTGCCTGCCAGCAGACAGGCCCAGGCCAAGGTCATATTCATGCGGTGTAGCGAGGCTCCGATTGGATCCAATGGGCCTTTCGTCCAACCATACATGTGTCTCCCAGTGCGGCCTCTCCAGGAACAATACTACCCTCTTGTCTGGCCAGCCTGGTGGTATCTCGATATCCCTCTGATACCAAGCAGGGCCTACATAGTGCCTGGCCGGCTGCAAAAAGAATGGCACAAGGACATTGCCCGGCCTAGTCCATCTAGCATAGATAGGCTTCTTGTACCAATCACGATCGATAAGCCTAGCCACCCACGGCGTGTTGATGTCGATGGGATCGCCGTATCCCTGATGTTGGAGTGCACCTGGAAGCTGTATTCGATCTGGCAGGTCCTTTAGCCACCAGGCCCGTTGCAGACCGACGTCATTCGGGTCAAGACAGAATCTCCAGGTCCCAGATAGGTCTATGGTCTG
Organism: Sedimentisphaerales bacterium; assembly: GCA_029907605.1. Lineage (GTDB taxonomy): Bacteria > Planctomycetota > Phycisphaerae > Sedimentisphaerales > Anaerobacaceae > DTPU01. The sequence goes on along the minus strand of JARYLO010000013.1, from coordinate 13,199 downwards.
GCCAAATGCCAGACCCAAACCCACAAGGGTTACAACGGCCATACCTCGCCTTAATACACCTGCCAGCATCACATATGCCCAGCGTTGGGTCCAACGAAGACCTTGAACCTTACGCTAAAGCAGTCTAACAGGCACAGGGCATTACCGGCAAGAGATCTGCAGACCATATTGGTATCGGCAGATGATGGTCAATGGGCCCTTCGAACCTCAGGGGTGGGTCTGCGGCTCTGCCGCGGGGCCTTCGGTTAGTTCTATCTGGGCAACCTTCTGCTGGAAGGCACTATAGCAAGCCGGACAAAGCCTTTGTCCAGAGTCGATCCTGACCAGGTCATCCTCAATAACCCCATTGCACAAGCAACATTCGCAGTGGGCAGTCCGCCTTATTGCAGTAACGGCCTTGTCCAACTCGGCCTGTACCTGTGTGAACACAGCGGCCTGTTCAGTACCACTCCCTGGCAGTTGCTCTACAATCCTCTTTGGCTTGCTAGGCAGTTTCTTCCTGCCAGTGGTATGCACCCTGGCCTGTACCACGTGTCTGGGCCGACTAGGCCTTTTCATGGTCTTGTGCCTTTCCTTTACATTATCACTACTTGCAACCGCCACTGCCACCTCTGAGCGATCCTTCTTCTGGGATAACAACCTCGTGATCCGCCACTTGCAGACCCTGATCTGCTTGGTGAGTTCGGCCTTCTGCTCAGAAATGGTCTTGTTTGCCTGGAGCCTCAATGCCACTACCTCCCTTTCCTTGGCCCTCTCCATAGCCGCCCTCAACATACGTAGACGCCTGGCACACCTTCGTCTCTCTATGCGGACCGCCTCATGGAGCTGGGCCTTGGACTGCTCGAGCTGCCGCCTGAATAGTTTGAGCTTGTGTAGGTATTGGAAACGCACCCTGGTCCTGGCCTGGCGCTGTGCCTCACGACGCAGTGCCTCCATCCATAGTGCAAAGGCCACCTCCCTGGTCTTTTTCATGTTTGTCACACCGTATCGCTGGCCTTCAGGCCTGACCGATCTGGCATAGACCTTTGGCTCGCCTGGCAATCGGACCCGCCACCACCAGCGCCTACCCCTCTTAAAGAATAAACCAGGCAATGGCACCCGCAGTCTTGTCTCACTCATGGTCGGCCTCCACACATATTTGCCTCAAGGATCTCAGACTTGGGAACCAAGGCGCCCTGTCTGTGCGGTCTATCGGTGGGCCCGGGTCTCTACTTGAGCAGAATCTTGCCTGTCTAGGCCCCTTCAAGATCACCCGATTGAAGGATCTGGATCTTGGTAGGTCGGCTACACAGACCAGTCCCTGTTGTACAAACGGCCTTATCGGCCCCAAACCGCCGGCTCATCAGTATTCGGGGACTGACTGACAATGGAGATCTTTGCGGACTGGAGGCCATCTGATGATGCCTCGAGTATGATGGTGCCCGGCTTACCTGGCATGGATCGGACGATCGCCAGGCATAGCCCTCCAAACGCATCCCTCTGGGCAGACTGGAACGGCTCAAGACACGTCGGATCTCCGTTATCAGTCGCAACAATCTTCCCAGGCCCATACACGCTAAACCTGATCCTGTTGGAGGCCCTAGGCACCCGCAGCCCGTTTGCATCAGCTATGGTTACAGTAATAAAGGCCAGGTCCTGTCCATCTGCCTTGATACCGAGCCGATCGGCCTCGATCAGCAGCCTGGCAGCAGGACCGGTGGTCCTGACCGTATCGGTGGCCCAGACCTTACCTTGCCTGTAAGCAACAACCTTCAGTTCCCCTGGCTCGTAGACCACATAATCCCACCTGAGCCTGTACTCATAAGGTCCCTTGGCCTTGCGACCAAGTGACCTGCCATTTAGAAACAGCTCCGCCTCGTCTCCGGATGTATAGACATGCACAGGCGTCACCTGCCCTATCCTCTCTGGCCAGTCCCAATGTGGCAGGATATGCGCCATGGGCAGATCCGGCCGCCACCTTGCCTGATAGATATAGAATCGGTCCTTCTTGAAACCTGCCAGATCTACAATCCCAAAATAGGAGCTCCGCGATGGCACCCTGATCTTACCAAGTTCCTTGAGCTCCTTCTGTGCTCTTGCCTTTTCTACTGGATCAGTGAAGTTCAGCAAGGTACTGGTATCAGAGTTATATGGCGTAGGTTCTCCCAGATAGTCAAACCCAGTCCAAACAAACTCGCCGCAAACGAACGGACACTCATCAAGGCCCCTAAACTCCACATCTGGTGGCCATGCCCAAGGAGGGGCATAGAGATCGTATGAACTTAGGTGAAAATCCGCCCTGCCGTCCAGCTTGTTGTCGCTGACAGGAAAGAAGTATTGGCCTCTCGAGCTGATGCAGGAGGCAGTCTCGCTTGCAAGCAAAGGTATAGTAGGATTCTGCTGTCTGAACCTCTTATATTCTGTGGGCTTGTAGTTATAGCCGAATACATCCACGGTCTTCTGGAAGCCATTGTAACCTGCCTGTAGATTATTGCAGGCAGCAATGACAGGCCTGGTTGGGTCCTCCTCGTGTGCGATATTGGTCAGGATCTGGGATATCCTGTGGCCTTCTGAGGAGGATTGCTCGCCTATCTCGTTGCCACTACTCCAAAGGATAACAGATGGGTGATTGCGGTCCCGCCTGATCATAGCGCGCCAATCCTTTTCGTACCAGTCGTCGAAAAGAAGGTGGTAGTCGTTCCTCTTCTTTGCCCTCCGCCATGCATCAAATGCCTCATCCATGACCAAAAAGCCCATCCTATCACATAGGTCCAAAAGCTCTGGTGCAGGGGGATTGTGGCTGGTGCGAATGGCATTGCAGCCCATCTCCTTGAGGATCTCCAATTGCCGCTGCAGTGCCCTCAAATTTATTGCAGTGCCCAGAGGGCCAAGATCGTGATGATTGCATACCCCCTTGATCCTCACGTGTTCTCCATTGAGGCTAAAACCATTCTCAGGATCGAAATGGATGGTCCTTATCCCAAATGTGGTTTGGTAGGTATCTACGACCCTGCCGCCTTCCTCAAGCACAACGCTGGCAAGGTAAAGCCGCGGCCGGTGGGGCGTCCATGGGACAAAATCCCGGATCTGGGCTGTCAATGTCAAGCGGCCAGTGCCCCCCGCTGCTAGCTCTATCCCCTTACTGCTTGCATATGCAACCGGCCTTTCAGACCTGCGGTCAGAATCATCTAGGCCATATATCATACCCCTTACGTTTAGGGCCACCTGAGAATCCTTGTGATTCTCTATCTCCACGTCCATATCGACCCTTGCATCTACCTTGCTGACGGGCACGGCCCTGACGAATACCCCCCACTGACAGACATGTACCTGGTTGGTCTGTATGAGCCAGACATTCCTATATATCCCACCGCCCGGATACCACCTTGACGAGTCCGGCGGATTATCCAGTCGGATCGCAATCACATTCTCCTGGCCAAAGAGGATATAGGGGGTCAGATCCAGCCTCCAAGAGGCATAGCCATAAGGCCAACCGCCTGCGTATTGACCATTTACCCAGACATTCGCATATGACATGGCCCCGTCAATATCGATGTAGAACCTCTTTTCCCTCTGCTCCGATGGGACATGGAACCTCTTTCTGTACCAGCCTATCCCCCACCAAGGTAGCTTCCCAGTCTCGCCAGGATATTCCTGCCTGAAAGGCCCCTCTATGCCCCAATCATGCGGTAGGTCCAGCTGGCGCCATCCGGAGTCGTCAAAACCAGGTTGGGTATAGGCAACATCCTGGCCGATATTCCCTGCCGGTCTTTGCCAATTGGCCAGGTTTGGATCCTTTGTGAATCGCCTTCCTGTGGCCAGGACCCAATCCCTGATATTCTTATAACTCAGTTTATCCCCTGTGCCTTCCGGATGACCCTTTGTGAATCGCCAACCCCGATTGAAATTGATCACCTGCCTTGGCCCATCTGTCTGTGCGGCAAGGCAAAGGCCGCTGGTTGCAAAAAGCAACCATATACAAACACTAACGCTTGCCATACTTTCACGTTGGGTTCCACCCATCGTGGCCGGAAAGCACCATCTCGATAGAATAGGCCTTGGACTGATACTCGTTCAATTGCCTGGCCCAATCTACCCTACTGTCAGGCCTTGCCCCAGGCCCAGTACTATTGAATTCCGCAAACCTGGCCGTGCTTCTCCGTTCAGGTCTACCCCAGTCATGCCAACCCTCAGGCCTTACAACATCAGACATGTAGGTATCAAGGAACACCACATGTGCGTAATCCCGCCATGGTCTGCCCAGATAGGTCTTAACATCCTTTTCCCCGCTGATCCGGCACCTGCTGAACACAAACCCAAATGCCTGGTCCTTAGGTGTGGATGCAGCCGTGATATAGCCAGACCTGAGGCAATGAATCTGACAACCGTCAAAGAATGCCACACCTGCCCCAAATATGAAGTCCACATGTCCTGTTATGTAACAATCCTTGAAGTAGTGTCTACCCCTGTTTATCAAGATGGTATCCTGCCAGCCAAGGAATCTGCACTTGCGAAATACATTCCTGTCGCCATCGAGTCTTATGGCAAGGGCCTGCCCGACAGGACCTGCAGAGTTCTCAAACGTCAGGTTCTCGGCCTCTACGTTGTCTGCATCTATGAACACACTGGCCGTCCGGAAGGTGCCTATGGGCCTGCCATCTGGCCCTGGCATGTTTGCATGAAGGCCAAAGATGATGGTGGTCACATTGGGGTCATCGCCCTTGAGGATGATGTTCCCACGCTCCCTCTGGATATAGACCAACTCCTTGTATGTACCAGGCCTGATGACGATCGTCCAAGGCATCGCATTTGGCTCCTGCGGCACGGCCATGATCGCCTCCTGGATGGATCGAAACTGGCCAGATCCGTCCGGGGCCACGACATACGTACGTTCCGCAGCAAGGATGGATGCATTTACAAGGACCAACGCAAGAAGATTCTTCATATCTTACCTTCTCAATATTGTCTCTGGTGGCAGGGTATAGCCCAGCCTGGGCCGATCGCCTATGTAGGCGACTATAGAGTCTATCACTATGCCAGGATCTACCATCCATATCTTCAATACATGTCTGCCCGGTCTTTCTAGTAGATGTGTGCTGGTGGCAATGGCCATATTCCTTAGGACTGACTGCTGCCAATTGGGGTCACGCTCTGTAAGAGATAGCGGGAATGCGACTATCCTTGGCAATTCATCATCAAACCCGACCGCCACCCTTTGCGGCTGACCTGCCTGCACGGAAAAGGTCGGAAGGGCCCTGACCTCTATATGCCAGTTGCCTGGCTGCCAGACCCAAAGATTGTATTCCATTCTGGGCGAGGAGCTGGCTATGGTAACCGGATCCGTGAGGACCTGCGCCAGGAATGGTTGTATACAAACCGCCTGGCCGTTATAACCCAAGCCATCTATGATCTGCCATGCCGCATCCCTGCCAGGCACAAGATGGCTGGCATGCTCGGCCTCGATTACTATAAGGCCATTGTCCTCAACGAACTTGGCATCATCAAACCCGGTTGTATCTGGATTGAATACACTGACATCTACCCTGACCCTTTGGGGCCCAGATTCGATCATCACATGGCCACTGACATCTGGCCCTTTGGGTGCACCTTGCCAGTCTATGCCAACCCAGAGCCTATGATCCGATGTGCCGGCCTTCGGCTCAACAACGATCCAGTCCTCACTGGCAGTCACAGTCCAACTTGATGGACCTTTTCCTGCATCAAATACATCGACAAAGTATCTCCTTTGTGTAAACCGGCTAAATCGCGGCAGCGCCATATTGGCATCTGCAGAGGTACCGAATACGGCTGCATCAGATCCTTCTACTGCCACCCCAAGTATGGACCCATCCGGTACCTGAGGCGATCCTGCCTGCGGTGGACCGAATATGGGCAGGTCCCTTGGCGATGCAGACATCATCCCCCTCCACTTACCTGACGCAATCTTATTATTGTAGATCTCGGTAAGATCCTGGATCTGCCGGTATGCATCCCATGCCTGCTGCAGATACCTTGCTGCACAGGCCCTACCCTGGGCCGCATATGTCTTGAACCTGGATATGCAAAGTCCCTTCTCATTCATCAAGCAAGCTGCCTTGACCGGATATGCAACTAGTTGAAAGAAGGCATCCTTGTATTCGGCTGGTAATTGCCCCGCAATCCTATCTACCCTTGCGGCAATGGCCTTGAACGCCTCCAGCCTGGCCTTTGCCTCATCGCCATTGAGCATGACAGCAAATCCTGGGTCAGCCAGATACCTGTTGCGCGGATCTATGCCCATGTGTTCTGGCCTGCGCTGTAGGCACAGCCGGTAGTATTCCTGCATGATGGCTGCCATCTCCTTGCCATACTCGGGGCCAAAGTCCCTGCAGAATCTTGAGACCAGATAGTCATTGATATCGCTTGGTCCATATCTATGCGGATCCCATGCCAGGCGCAGGAAGAACTCTAGCCCGATCTCAGCAGGTTTTATGTCGCCCACATTGACCACCCAAATGCGATCTGCTCCATAATCAAATGCCTTTGTCATCTCCTCCCATATCAATGTAGGCGGCGTCGAGCAAAGCCACAGATAATCGTAGGGTAATCCCCAATAGGATATGTGGTAGTACACACCTGCCCCTCCAGATCTGGCCCGCTCTGTGTGGTTGCAGAACTGCCTGATATATCCCCAATTGTCATCAGGCCAACAGATGGTGATGTCTTGAGGTATCTCAGGTGCAAGCCTGTAGAGGGCAAGGACCTCCTTGTATGGGCAGAACATCTGCGGGACCTTTGTCAGGTCCTCGTTGACGTATCGCGAAAGCAGGCCCCTCTGATCTGCGATGATCTGGTGCAGCCTTTGTGCCTGCTGAGTAGGGCTGCCCCCACCAGGCATACCAGAATCGTGGATACCTCGCATGCCTACCGTATAGATCCCCTCGTATTTGGCAAATTCCTTGACCCTCGCCTCCCAATATGCAAGGACCGCATCTCGATTGGTGACGTAGTTATACTCACCCCTGCCATCCCTTCCCCACTCATCGACATTGTTGCGGAGCATCTGCTCGCAATGTGAAGACCCTATGATGATACCGTATTGGTCTGCAAGCTCCCTATTCTCCGGTATGCGATTGAATGCGATCGTGCCCTCGTGCATTGCAGGCCACAGCAGATTCGCCTTCAGCCTCAACAACAACTCAAAGACCTTGCCATATGTCCTTGGGCCTATGTTGCCAAACTCCGGATCGAAGGTCTTTGCCGCCCATGGCCGCAGCCCAAAGCCCTCGTCGTTGATGAATATCCCCCTGTACCTTACCGCTGGAGGGCCCTGCATTAACTTGACAGGTCTTATCGCCAAGGTCGGACGCCTCTGGATAGGCACATCCGCCCACCAATACCAAGGGCTTACACCAATTGCCTCTGATAAGGTGTATATCCCGTAGATCGCACCTCGCCGGTCTGAACCTGCAATAACCAAGGCCTTCTCTACACCCTCAACCGGCTGCTGTACCGTCTGGATCACGTATGACTCGGGCCTACCTACAATCTGACCTGCATCCAACCTGCCGGATCTAACCAAGGTCCTTATCAGCCTGCCAGTCGGGATAGTACCAATCACAATCAGGCCCTCGGCATCCTCTGGGGCAAAGGCCACCATCTGGGGCTTCCTTCCAGTAACCAGGCCTATATCCTCCACCAGATCCCTCCCTGCCCGCTGTACCGCCCTGTCCTCATTGGGGTCAATAATGATCCTGACTACATGGCCAGGCCCAACAATGGCCATATCCTCCGGGCTTGCCAGTCCTGTGACCTGGATTCCCGGTATCCCAGCCTGAAAAACCAAAGATATGATCACACCAAACACAACCATAGCCCGTCAGCCTATAAAACGACACGCCTAGCCAAATGATACCCATATCTCTGCTGCTAGCAAGGATCGCCAATGGCAAAGCGGTCCTCACCCAACCATCAAGCCCTATGGCCACAAGACAGCCTACCAATGCCATTCTCTCTTGACTTTTACACGAAACGCACTATACAGAACACCTAGCGTACAGGGTGGGTGCCAGGTATATGAACTGCATAGGAGGAAGGGGTCTATGACAGGCGTCATCTCTCCACCGGGCCTTACCAGCACAGGGATCTTGGAAGGCCTCACCAGCAAGCAGGTCCCCTACCACATACATAAGTCCAACAGGACTACAGAGGTCCACAGACAACACATCATGGAAAAGCTAGAGGCCGACAGCCTGGTCCACCTAGTATTGCGAGCTGTCAGCCTTGGCCTAGGTCCAGCACAGCCAGCATGTGCAGGACAATCCATGGGGTCTAGGTCAACCCCAGTGTTTGCGTCCGCTTGCCAGCGGTGAGATATGGATCTTATCCATCGACAAAAATACGTAATTTCCACAATTGATTCCAGTTATTACTTTGATACGCTAAAGAGAGCTTGAGGGATTTGAGCATCTTGGCTGACCAATCGGTCAGCCGGTAACACAGTCAGGGATGAGTAGAATCACTTAAAGACAGAGGTTTGGGAGACCACCTTCTGGCGGTAGAGAGAGGGTGTGCTCAAATGCACACAGAAAAACGAGAGAACGCAGTGGCAATGGGAAAAGCGAGACCAAGATTCAGTTCAACTGCTCTGCAAAGTGCAATGCAGGGCCTTACGCACGCCCGGGGACCTCCAAACTGGCCAAAAGTCGCAAAAGTCGGCGTAGCGTTGTGTAAGAATCATTAATCACAAACTTAGCGAGAACCATTTAGAAGGAGAGGGAACTATGAGGCTCTATACCTTGGTAACTATTATACTTGTGGCAGCATCCGTGTCACAAGCTACCGTGTCAATTACCAACCTGAGCTTTGAGAACGGGCTTGCTGGATGGAATGTAATCGTTCCACCCGGAGGATCTGTCAGTGTTGTACCGGCCCACTCGGATCCCTTCGGAACCGGTGTCACTAGCTGGGTGCCATCCAGTGGGTCGAAAATGGCCGTACTAAAGACTGATGGACCTTACAGCTTCACAAAGCTCTACCAAACCTTCACCGCAGATCAAGGCGACGTGCTAAGGTTTGCCTACTTTTGGGACTCCCACGACTGTATGCCTTACAACGACTGGGCCACTGGAAATATAACGAATGGCAACAGCCCGGACAACCCGGCTATAGCCACCCTATTCTATGAATCGGTCTCGACAGACCCGCAACCGTATTGGGGTACCCCGTGGAAGACCGTAGCGTACACGTTCCCGTCAACGGGACTCTACACGATCGTGTTCACAATAACCAACGGCGGCGATTCCCTTTTCGATAGCCGCCTAGGTATCGATGCCATGCCCATCCCTGCCCCTGGGGCATTACTGCTCTCTGGGATAGGGACAGGGTTGGTCGGATGGATCAGGAAGAGGAAGATAGTCTGGTGCTGAGCATACCAGACCACCTTCCCCTACGCAAGGCGGAGGGGCTGAGGCGGACATCAGCCCCTCCGCATCATTGTATACACACAAAGGCCTGATCCCAGTCCTTCCACACAGGCTCACGGCCTGCACGCCTAATCACATCTGCTACCTCGGCCGCAGACCTGTGATCCGCCACCTCAAACTGACCAACCGCATCCGTCGGTCCACAATAACCCCCTGGTGTGGTCCTGCTACCTGCACTCATACGGGTAATCCCAAGCCTTATAAGCCTATCCCTCAACCACGCAGGCTCCCTCGTAGAAAGCACACAACCTGCATCCCCAAAACACAGCCTCAGGGCAAGGATCATCTGTACCAGTTCCTTATCACTGACCAGGTGCTCAAAGACCACTTCATCCAGCCCCATCGCAGGCCTTATCCGCGGGAACGAAAAAGAGATATGACATTGCCAGTACCTGGTCATCAGATAATGTGCATGCTCAGCAAGGGCCAAGGTCTCTATACGCCAATCGCCCAACCCCAACAGCACCCCCAACCCCAATCTCCGCATACCAGCCTGGGCAATGGCATCAGGTGCAGATAACCTCAGGTCATAATCAGACTTCGGTCCAGCCAAATGAAACCTCTTGTATGTATCACGATCGTATGTCTCCTGATAGATCGTGACCCCATCTATCCCTGCACCAAGTATGGATCTGTACCCATCGACATCCAACTGCTGGACCTCCACAGAGATACTGCTGAAGATCTCACGCAGACGGCCTGCCAGTTCAACTAGATAACCAACAGTAATGAAACCTGGATCATGGCTACTAACCAGCAGGATATCAGTAAAGCCCTCTGACCTGATGACCCTTGCCTCCTGGACTGCCTGCTCTATGTCAAGCCGCCTCCTGAGGGCATGGCTCTGCCTGTTGAAGCCACAGTATATGCAGCAATTGATACAATAGTTCGAAAGATACAGTGGGGCATAAAGTCCTACAGTCAAGCCAAACCTACGGATAGTCAGCTCCTCCGCCTGCCTTGCCATGGCCGGCAGATACCTGGATGCTGCAGGACTGATCAGGGCCATCAAACGCTCCAGCCGATACCTGCCAGGCGGTTCTGCAAGCGCTGCCTCTACCTGATCGGCACTTATAGCGGCTATCCGCTCTTGCCACCACTGCCCGTGATGGTCCAGCCCCTTGTCAGCAAGTATCTGATGGATGGAGCTGCTGACCGCTACGCTCATTGCAATAGGCCCTCAATGGGACTGGAGGCCTGGGCAAGCCTGCTGGCACCTCGTGGCCCAGCAAGATAGCCAAGCCTGCCTGCCTTCACCGCCAGCCTAAATGCCCTTGCCATGGCAACAGGGTCCGCTGCAGTGGCTATGGCCGTGTTCACCAGCACGGCATCAGCACCCATCTCCATCGCATCTGCCGCATGGGATGGCAGACCTAGACCTGCATCCACCACAACAGGGACCCTGGCCTGTTCTATGATCAGCTCCAGCGACATCCGCGTCTTGAGGCCTTGATTGGATCCAATGGGGCTTGCCAAGGGCATGACCGTAGCAGTCCCCACATCCTGCAATCGCTTGGCAAGGATCGGGTCTGCGTTTATGTATGGCAGGACCACAAATCCCTCCTTTACCAGGACCTCTGCGGCCCTCAGGGTCTCCACCGGGTCTGGCAGGAGGCTGTAGGGATCGGGTGTGACCTCTAGCTTGATCCATGGATTACCGGTAGCGGCCCTGGCAAGCCTGGCAAGCCGCACCGCCTCAGTGGCATCGCGTGCACCTGATGTGTTTGGGAGCAATAGGACCTTGGTCTGATCTATGGCAGAGAGCAACCGATCATTTGGATCAGAAAGGTCTATCCTCCTGAGTGCAACGGTGACAATCTGGGCACCAGATGCCTCTATTGCCTGGGCCATGATCTGAGGGGAGGCAAACTTCCCGGTCCCGACCATCAGCCTGGAATCGAACTGCCTGCCGGCAATGGTAAGCCTGTCCATCTCACCCCCCACCTACAAAACGCACCAGCTCGATCGATTGGCCATCTCGCAACGGCGTGACACCAAAGGATTCCTTTCGTACGATCTGCCCATCGATCTCTGCAACCACTGTTGCAGCATCAACCCCAAGAAGCTGCAATAGCTCAGCAAGGGTCCGCGGCAGCGGATCACTGAATGTACGCTCTACGCCATTGATCTTCAGCATCGCCATTATCGAGGTCCTGCCCTATTGCAGGGCTCCTAACCATATACAGGCCTTCGGCCAACCATGTTTGGTGACATCGAGATGATAGCACAGACCTGGCCGGCCAGCAACCCACAAACAAGAGGGGCAGGCCAAAGGCCTGCCCCCGGACCCTATCGAACTACACTCGCCCTACCATCTATACTGCCCGACTACGCTTATCTGGTGTACTGCCTCGTCTGGGTTCAGACGTACGTCATAGTCCAGCCAAAGCCTCAATTGCTGGTTGACCTCCATATTCAGGCTCGTGCCGAGCAATGCACTGTCTCTTGGCAACTTGGCGTCCCTGACCCCGAAGGTCACATCCGGGTTGGTTGCGAATGCCGTCCTCACAACGGACTGCACATCCCCGAACTCATGTATCCATCTTGCCCTCAGCTCCAATGTGGCTGGACTACCAAATGTACTGGCAGTAATCACCCTCGTGATCCTGCCACCCAAGGAACCCTTGATCGAATCGTAGTCCTGCTCACCAAAGCTCAGGGCACTGGCACCGCCCGTCTCTGTGTAACTATCCAGGTGGACCCTACTGAGCTGGATACCTGCAAGTGGATTGACCTGCCAATCATTGACCTGCCGCCACTTGCTTCCTGTCTCTACGTACAGGCTCTGGCTTATGCCGTCAAACTCTCCGATCAGGTGCTCTCCAGTCAGGTCCACATACCGGTCTGTCCCCATACTCAGCTTGCCAACCGATGCAAGACCAGAGATGTACCACGGATCAGGGTTGTACCGCCAATAGATGCCTATGTGCTTTGCATCTATGTTGGACCTGTCAAAGGAGCTGTCATAGTCCACATCGGCCGTGGCAAACCCTACCGTTATGCCGCCGACAAAGGCCTCATCGAACTTCAGGTCTACACCGAGGGAGATGCCGTATGCATTGTATTGGTATCCCCAGACACCTTCCTCTGCTTGCCTATCGCCGAACATCCCATAGCCCTTTGCCCAGATACCCCAAGGCCTGTCACTGAGCACGGCAGTGCCGTTGCCAGCAGCAAATATGGCACCGCGCGGGCTGTACGTGTAAGACCTGCCGGAATCCAGTCCAGCCACAGGCCCACCGATCCCCATGCCCCTGGTGCCAGATGCAAAGCCGGGCATGATATATCCGTTCTCGATCCTGTCGGATGCCGCACCCATCACCAGCCTGGATATACCTAAGAGTATCGGTGCTATAGTTGGCCTTATCTGGCCACAGAGCTGGTCATATGCATCGCGTAGGTCGTTAAAGTCCGTCAGGTCCTGGAGCTGGTCGGTTATATCGTTGCCGCCATCATCGGCTATGTCCTGCAGTGCGCCGCCTAACTGCTGTTGGTTCCAGGTCAGGCATATGTTCGGGTCGTTGAAGGCCATGGCAGTGAGCGACAGCCAGACCGCATCTGGATCGTAGTCCAGGCCAGAGCTCGTGACCCCATGTACAAGGGCTGTGTCCAATACATCGAATTGCCCTGTCACAGAGCTGGCCTCTATGATCTTGTAGCTTCGAGTGCCCACGATGGTATCGGTTGCTATGGCCTTGACGGTGCCACCGGCGATATTGACATCACCGGAAACAACCAGCTTATCGCTAGAACCAT
>JARYLO010000139.1 GCA_029907605.1 Sedimentisphaerales bacterium | reverse complement strand
GTGCCACAGGTGGATTGATCAATCTTGCAAAGATCTGGGCCTGATGGATAAGGCTGGATTGATCTTCAGTAGGGATATACAGATTAGGAAGCTAGTGGAGGAAGGGCTTAGTGAAGCCGAACGTCGGAGCGTCCTTACAAATGTACAGTTGAATAGTTAGTAGTTGGGTCAGATCCATAGGCTGCATGAGTTCATATATAGATGCAGGTGATCCAAATAGCCCTGCATGATTAGAGCCATTCCCCAATGGAGGTAGGATCAACATGGGTGCATATGGAGGCACAGAGCAGGCCAGCAAGAGCTACTTTGGCGAGCCTACCTGTCAGACCATCATTGCAGGTGATATCAATGGCGATTGCAGGGTAGACTTACTGGATCTGTCCATTATGGCAGCCCATTGGTTTGGCAAGGATTGAGCCGGGTGTGGGTAGATAAGCCCAAGGCCAGGTCCCATTTAAATTGTTCGCTTGATGGACACAAGTTGGCAAATACAGACACAGATGGTTCATATTGCCCGCCGTCGAGCTGCAGCTGGGGACCAAGGCGAGAGAACTGACTATGACGGATCCTCGTCCGGATATACCGGACACAGGACGGCAGCCAGCTGTTCGGTTATCTCCCTGGCCCAGCTATGACCATCGTGGCACCGGATGAATAGGCTGCGAACTCTGGGGCATACATGGGCTGGACCGTGGCAGGTGCGACCTTGAACGTGCCTGCAGTGGTGGCCCTTACCCTGTGGATAAGTGGATAATCGCCCTGTGGCAGTTGTTCGAAGAAGAAGTTCATGCCGCTATCGCAGACCTCTTGGTACCAGTATATCCCCAGGTTCCAGCGATGGCCGGATGTCAGTGACACAGGCTCGCACCCTGCGGGCCTAGGGTCTCGCAGGTGCACATAACCTACCGGGTGCTTGGCCCTAAGTGAGATGTGTACCTCGATCAGGTCTCCTACCTCTACACCAGCGCCATCAGACAGCGGGATCAGGGCGGTGCCCTGGCCGGTCCTGGCGACCTTGAAGAAGGTCCGTTCCACAGACAACAGATTTCCACTGCCAGATTGAGGCATCCTCTCTGTTGAGAAATGCCAGGTGGCAGATGCAAAGATCGTGCCTGGTGTGGACTTTTCTATGCTTATGGTCGATGATGTGGCAGGGTCGATTTGGTCACCTTGTAAAACGATCTGATTTGACTTGCCTGTGTACAGATTGGGCTCGAACACGAACTGGTGCACGAATTGGCCTATCCTTATCGTGGCTCCCTCACGTATGCCAAGTAGCTGGTTGTCCGCCATGTATTTGGCCAGGGAATAGATGGCCTCTGAGGTCGCCTTTGTGGATTTCCAGTGGTTGAGCTTCTTGTTCAATAGCAGCCATGTGACCAATCCATCCAGCCTCTGGTCATCTGGGGCCAGTTCCAGTAGGGTCATTATCGCAAATGCATGGGTCTCTATGGTGTCGTTGTACCAAAGCCATGCGCGATCCTCTGGTGCCCAGAACGTGCCTAGGTCCTGATCGGTCTTGGCAGAGTCCATCACACTCTGCCAAACGAGGATTGCGTCATCCCTGCGGCCTGCCCTGTTGAGCGTAAGGGCAAGGTAGCCTTTCAGCATGGGACAATGTTCCTTCCAATGCCTAAACGAAAAGTCCAGCATCTTTTGCCGGTCTGCACCGGTAAAGACCTTTGTCCAGTTTAGGTCTGGGTAATTTGACAATACGTAGTTGAGGAATGTGACCATCTCCCAGCCGCAATCCCTATCTATGCAGTCCTTTACCAACTGGTCTACGTAGTGCCTTTGCATGTACTGCCAGGCCCGCTCGACCATCTGCCTCGGGACTTGGACCCCAAACTTCAGTGCCCTCGAGAAGCCATGCAGGATATACAGTGTAATGTATGGGCTGGGCGGTCCTCCTGCAAACCATGGGAAACCCCCTGACGAGGTCTGCGCGTGCTGGAGCTTGGAGATCGCTATGTCCATCTGCTCCCTTGCGACCTGGGGTCTTAGTATGTTGGCCCAAGGGATTGGATGTGAGACCTGGCCCATGGCCTGGCGGAGCCATGGGGTCTCCTCCAGTGCCATCCTCCTATTCGCATCAGGCCGGTCGAATCGCTCCAGTGGCGTATCCCTGACCGACAACTGCTCGGCCATCTGGGCGATTGCAGGGTAGCGGTTATACATGGAGCTCAGTATCCCACTGGCAAGGAAGCGGTTGAAGAGCTGCTCTGTGCACTCATAGGGGTATTCGAGTAGATAGGGGATAGCCGCCAAGACCGAATAGAATAGCTGTGCATCTATGGTCACCACCAGTTGTTCATTGATCCTGGTTGGGTCTTGTGACGACATCTCCTCAAAGGTCATCGTCCGCGTCTGTGTGCCCTTGAGGACCACAAACCTTGACTGCATCAGGTGCATCCTGCCTGGCAGGATGGGTATGGGTCGCAGTTCGCCGTCAGATAGGATCCCCGAGCTGGCGACGGCCTTTATTGCTACAAGGCCAACGCGGGGAGGGGTCTTGACCGTAAATGAGACACTCGTGCTGCCGCCAGCAGGTGCGGTGAAGGGGGCATTTGCTTGTTGTGGCCCAAGACCGAAATCCTCAAGCAGGCTTTGCTCGGTTTGGGGGTCTATTATGTCGAACTGAAGGCTGCCCGATAGTTCCACATCCCCTGCGTTGTTTATCACTATCTGCAACTGTGCCTGGTCGCCTTCCCTGAGGAACCTGGGAAGATAGGGCCTAACCATGAGGTCCTTTACGGTACGGGCCTGCTGATTGGCTGAACCACTGGAAAGATCCGCTGCGATGGCATGGGCCCACACACTCCAGGATGTCAGGGACTGGGGCACACGGAATTGCATGTCAGTGCAGCCGTCAGGGCCTGTCAACAGATGCGGCTGGAAGAATGCGGTCTCGGAAAAGTCGGTACGCAACTGGGGCTCAGGCTCAGGTTGCCCTTGCTCTGGGGTGGCTTGAGGGATGGATCTGTCCCTATGCAAGATGGCCTCGTCAGGTTTAAGTGCAACTGCCTTTTGCGAGACTACCTCGGTTGGCCATGCCTCTGATACTCCCAGCCTCCGCGAACCCTCTGCCGGCAGGCCTGGGCCACCTATCCCGTATCCGAATCCCAATGACAATCTGGGGCCTGCAAGTATCGGATATGGTGTAACAGGCCTGAATCCTCTGGACCTGACCCCAATCCCATCCGCAGCCCTTATGCTGGAAGTAGCGGATGCACACTGCGCGCGGTACGGGAACAGAGATAGCGGATCCGGCGGCCTATGCGACGTAAATAGGTCCAGGCTCCTATCATACATATAAGCCAGGACCTCTATTGCGGTCAGTGGGATGTTTGCATCCCCTGGTCCTGTGACACGAACGGTCCAGGTCTGTTCCTGGCCCGGTTGCAAAAGGTCCCTAAATCTGGAGAATGCGACCTTCAACGTCCTGTTATCCCATGGGACGTTTACAGACTGGATCAATTCCATCACCTGATGGTCGCGTACTGCCAGTAAGACCAGGCTGAACCCACCTCGGTCCTGCTCTGATATGGTTATCTCCAGTACCAAGTTCGGCCTTGAGGCCTCAAGGAACTGACGGCTTATGACCTTACCATCCTTGTGCATCTCAAGGATCAATACCTGATCTGCAAGTCCTGAATGTGCCAGGACCCTCAGGTTCTGGCCCACCTTGACGGTCTGGCTATCTACCAGCAGCAGCGCTGGCAGGGCAAGACGCATCTTAGGGCCAGCGCAGACGAACTCGTAGCTGGTCTGGCATTGGCGGCCGTAGGGATCGGTTGTGGTATACCTTAGGCGATATGCCCCTGCAGGCAGCGGTCCTATCTCGAGGCTTGCCTTGCCGGTCTTGCCGTGTGTAAGCCTGCCTGAAGACAATTCCTGGCCGTCCTTCCAGAGCCTCATTACTGCCTTGGGGTCATAATGGTGATCCCATCTGGTCCTGGGTGTCTGCCACCATGGCCTGACCGGCTGTGGCAAAGGCTGGTCAGCAGGCAGGGCTGTCTGGTCCGGCTGCTGGAGTCTGAACAGACGCCAGGTACCGTCGCCGGCGATCGGAACATCGTCGAGGCTGGTCCTTTCTACAGTGAAGCTGATCGGCTCGCCTGCAACAAAGAATTCCTTAGATCCCAATATCCTGGCCTGTATGGTGGCAAAGCCAACTCGGAAATGCCTGCTGACGGACCTGGTCTCGCCGCCCTCATCGGTCAGATCCACCGTCAGGCGATAGTTGTAGTATAGCTCAGGGGATTCGCCCAGTCGCTCGTCTGCATTGGGGACAAACTGGATCTGGAAAATGCCATCTGCTGAAGGTTCGCAGGTCCCTGCAGCCACTAACTGTGTCTCGGTCCAGCCAGACCCTGGCCGCCAGTACCACCACCACGGCAATACCGGTGTGCGTTCTACACGCCACTGGACCTTGCCGCTAGTGACAGGCATGCCAAAGTAGTACCGGGCCTGGCCTTCAATAACTGCAGGCATGTTGAGCCTCAGTGGTGCATTTGGGTCCAGGATGGTTAGCTCGAATGTAGGCCTCTTGTACTCTTCTACCAGGATCTGGGAGCTTCCATAAGGGGATGCCTCCAGATACCATCTGCCAAGCATCCTGGCAGCAGGTATCTGCAGGCTACCGGAGGCAGTGCCTTGGGCATTGGTCGTCAACTCTGACTTGGCCACCTCTTGTCTGTTTGCATCCAGAAGACGCAAGGTCACCCTGGTCCTGGGCACCACCTTACGGTCTGCGTGTGAAGGACCTTGAGCATAAACCACGGCCTTAAACATGATGGTCTGACCTGGTCTGTATATGCTCCTATCCGTGTAGATGAGTGTGCCGGTGGATCTGACAGCAGGCACTGACCTGAAGTATAGATGGCTTAGATCGATAACAGCGTCGTTGCCTTTTCGGGCTAACAGGAAGTGTGTGCCGTTCTCAGTTCGTTCGAACCTGGCGATCCCGTTCTCGTTTGTCTTGACCGTCACGACGGGCCTGTGGCCATTTCGCCAATCGTACTTGTAAAGTGCCACATCTACCCCAGCGGCCGGCCTGCCGGTAGAGCCTGAAAGGACTATGGCCTCCAGTAAACCTGGCTGGTTACGGGTGGCGATGACCAGATCTGTGATGATCATAGCAGTTGCGGTCATCTTGTTTTCTGACTCAGAGAAGTCCTTCCTTGCAGATGCAATAACGATATAGAGTCCAGGCTCGCGCAAGGGCGGAGTCAGGGATGTACAGATCGTCCTGTAGTTGGGTGTATCTGGCAACTCCGCCTGCCAGCTTCGCGTTGGCCTTCGCTTCAGTAGGTCTTGCACCAGCCTGCTGTCCGCAAGTATCTCATAATCGTTCGAGGAGCGGATCGTCTCATTCAGGTCCAGCTTGTAGGCCCTGAAGTGCAGGGCCTTTATGTTTCTATGCCTGACAAGGATCGAAGGCCTGCCAGGCCCGTCTGAGGCCATGGCCTCCATAGAGTAAGAAGGCTGTTCTATGGACTCGACTATAGACCTGCACTGGCGGCCGCCTACAGAATCAGGGAACCTCCGCATACCTTCCAGTGCGAGCTGGCGTGCACGCACCAATGCATTGGGGTCATCTTCTTGCTGGACCCACTGGGCCAGTTGCGCGACCCCTACCGCCCACCATGGCAGACCCCTAGCGGATTCAAGCCTGTGCTCAAGGTGTGCCTTGAGCAGGTCCCGGTCTTGAGTGATGGTGTAGCAATCCCACAGCCTGCGGAGCAGTTTCAGCCTGGTCTCGAGTGCAGGCTCCGGCCTGCGTTCCTGGAGGTGCCAGTATTCAAGGTCGGCCAGTATAGCTGCGACCTTCTGGATAGGATGGATATTGGGGTCAGATAGCCACTCATCTTGTCCCAATGGCCTTGCAGGTCCGAGCAGCGAATGGAGGTCTATGGTGTAGAGATCATTGGTCTGGCTACTAGTCCAGCCCTGTCTGTCTGCTAGCAGGTCTACCCAGTAGTAGCAGACCAAGTCCCTGAGGGTGGGGATGACCTGCCTTGGATAGTTTAGTGTGATCACGTATTGAGCCAGGACTTCCGCAGGCTGACCTGACAATTGGCTGCGATACCGAAATGCCTCGAGGCATGCAGCACTGGCGGCGGCCATGATCTGCTGCTTTGTCATGGCCTTGAGGTCAACAGGTCCTTGTGTGACCACAGGCTGCCTCTGT
>JARYLO010000138.1 GCA_029907605.1 Sedimentisphaerales bacterium | reverse complement strand
CTCCGGGCTGAAGTACTCGTTGAACCTGCCCATAGGCACCAGGAACTTACCCATGCGAAGTATCGCCCAATCGGTCAGTTTATAATCCAGGAGCCCATAACGGATACCGATCTCATCCCCGCCATGCTCGTATTCCAGCAGGACCTCTGCAGCCAGCCTGTCCTTGACGTTTGCACCCACAAGGACATTGAAGTAGTGCATGTCGAAGGTCTCCACTTCCCGCCTGCGGTTCAGGTCGTAGTCCCTGTAGTCGAAGACCGCATAGCCATGAACATACGGTTTGACGTCGAGCTGGCCCAGTTGGGTACCAAACCATCCTGGTTTATCGGTCTGGATCTCTACTTGCAGCAGCTCCTCCAGGTCCATGCTGTAGATATCATCCAGATCTGCTTGCTGGTCCACCCCATGTGCCAGCTCCTGGCCCAAGGCCTGTGCCAACGGCATGATCCAGATCGTCACCAGGTATATGGCCTTCGTCCTTGCGTCCATGCGCGGTCTTCCTTTGCCATGATCGACATTCAAGGTCTGCGGGCTTTAGATAATATGGTCTCATATTGGGTTTGGCCCTATAATCGAGGTCATGGCTGCGGATCAGACCCTAAAGAACCTTCCTGCAAGTAGGTTCGCAGCCGCTGCAAATCCCACCAGTCTGGCGATCTGCGGCAAGACCTGTCTGATCCCATTTCCAAGGCTGATCAGTTGGTGCAATGCAGACATGGCCCATCCTGTAGGTACCAGGATCGCCGCCTGTTGGAGCACCCGTGGGGCGACCTCGATCGGCCACCAGCAGCCACCCAATGCGGCCATCAGCAGGCTGACCAATACGCATATCCCAACGACGTGGTCCTGTCTGGTGGATATGGACCCGACCAATACACCCATGGAGCTGGCCACTCAGGCCAGTGCAACCAGGACCAATAATACCCCGGGCAGGTTGGATCCGATCCTCACACCAAATAGCAGCATGCCTGCTGCCAGGAAGAATGCGATCTGTACCATGCCAAGGAGGATCAGACCATAGACCTTGCCCAAGATCAATTGCCACTGCGAGATAGGCAAGGCCGCCAGCCTTTTTATCAGGCCTGACTGCCTTTCCTGTGCCAACGTGGAGCCGCCGAATATCAGCAGGTTCATGATCAGGTACATGACCGTAGTACCTGGCAAGGAGAAGTAGAAACCGGTCGGTATGGGCCTGCACCCTGCAAACCTGGCCTGCAATGTGACGATCTGGGGCCTGGCGGCAACCTCCATGATGCGTTGGGCGGTCAGGGGCAGACCCTTGTCCAGCGCCACCTGGATTATCAGGCCATTGATCGCGATCGAGGCCCGCACGAGGCGGGCCTTTATTATGGCAACATGCGCATCCGAAAGGCCCGTTGGATAGACAAGCTCGATCCTGGCCTGTTCAAGCTCGGTGACCTTGGCCGTAAAGTCCTGCTGGATGCGGATCCTGGCCACTGCCGGATGGGTTTCATTGGGCCCAACGATCTTCAGGCCCTGGCCTTCTAGCATCCGACACACAAACGCCCCTAAGGGACCTTGATCTGCATTCTCTATGGCCACCTGCGGATTAAGCTGCGCCGGGCCTCTCGAGCCCTTGTTGGCCAGGCCTATGAAATACACAAATAGCAACGGGATCCCGAATAACCAGACATAGCTGCTCTTGTGTCTGAGGAAGAGCTTCAGGTCATTGTGGCCTATCTGGCAGACCTTGTTCATACAGAGCATTTCAGCCTGAATCTGAGCCTGAATGTGAATGCAGCAGCCATGGTCAGGGCCAGGCCGACTGCAAACAGGCCTATAGCTGCTGCAGGCCACCATATGCCTGGCCCAATCCCCTGCAGGCCTCGGACCGCCTGCACAAACCAGTATGTAGGTAGTCTTAGTGCTATGTGATAGCGGAGGATCGCAGGCATCACATCCAATGGAAATACACACCCACCTGCCAGCCCCAAGGCCATGGAGATGATGTTGGCAATGGCGTTTGCAGACCGCTCCCGGGGTATCAAGGCAGTGATGACCGCCATAAGTCCTGCTGCAAACCAGGCATATGCCAGGACCACAGGCACTATCCCCACAGGGTCGGTCCATCTGAGCCTGAATATCAGCGATCCGCCGCCTATCATGATCAGGCTGCCGAAAAGTAGCATGATGATGCTCAGGGCGATCTTGCCCCAAACGAACGCCAGCAGGGTGTGCCGGACGGTATAGTAGCGATTGAAGGTACGCATCTGCGACTCTGCATTTAGGTCGGTCATGCCGTGGCCGGCCAGGAATAGCAGGAACATGGCAGACAGGCCTACAAGCAGGTAGCCGAAGAGATTGAATCTAGGACCTGCTGCCCCCTTAAGGTCTTTGGACCTATCCTGATCGAATGTCACCAGTGGTGGGTCCAGGTATCTCTGTAGGGCCTTTAGCCTGTCTGCGATCCTGGCCATCAGGGATGTAGTCTTGACCAGGTCCCCCTTCCGCTCAAACAGATCGGTCGGCTCGTTTGTATCAGGCCCAAGCACAGGCAGTGCGGCGTTGATCAATGCAACTACCACCGCAAGGCATTCCTGCACCACTGCAGGATGGATGGACTGGGCCGGATTCTTGATCAGCTTTATGCCGGTCTTGCGGCCCTCGAGCGCGTCCTTGGTGAAGCCCTGCGGTATCACTATCGCAGCGCTGAGCCTGTCCCGAGTGATCTGGGCCAGTGCCTCGTTGCGGTCCAGCAATACTGGCTGTATGACGTCTGCCCATTGATGATGGCCTGCTGCACCGCGGAGTATCTCGCCAAGGACCGTCTGGTCCTCATCCACCACTGCAAACCTGATCTGGCCGATCCCCTTGCTGGATCTTGGTCCGAAGGCCGCGCCAATCAAGCCGGTCATGGCAAGGGGGATCAATAGTTGTATGAGCCCCGGCAGCGGGTTGTGCACGACTCGCCGCAGGTCCTTTGCCCTCGACCTGGCCTCCCTGGCAGTTAGGCCTGCCAGTCTACCCCAGAACTCCAGGTTTTCCTGGCCTGTCAGGTCCTCATATATGGCCAGGTCCTGCGGGACTACACCCATCAAGGACTTTGCACGTTGTGGATCGGACCAGAAGTCCCTACCTTCGATCAATACCTGACCGCTATCTGGCCGAAGCAGGCCGCAGACCATGGAGATCGTGGTCGTCTTGCCCGCGCCGTTGGGACCTAACAATCCATATACCTGGCCAGCACGAACCTCTAGATCCAGCTGGTCAACGGCCTTTATGGTGCCGAATGCCTTGGATAGACCTCGCACCTGCAGCATAAGCACCAGATGACCATACAGCCATGGTCCCCAAAGGCAATCACAATCGAAGGCCAGCTTTTTGCGATTGACAGGCCAGCTCGCCAGTATCTATAGTACCCAAAGGCGGCTGGCCTGAGGACAGATCGACAGGTTTCTTTACAGGACTGGAGGTGATGCTATGAGAAGGGCTAGCATCTTCGCGATCATAGTGGCTGCATTCTTTACAGGCCAAGCTCAAGGCCCAAGAGATATATCCCAGAACTGGGAGGACGTGCTCCATTACATCAGGATCGCCAGATTTGACCTGGCAAAGGCATATGGCCAGCTCTTGGTAGAGGGCCAGGTGGAACCTGAGATACTGTATCAGCTATCCGCCAAGTCACCACAGGATTATCAGCTATTGCAGCGGGCCAGTACCAACGCCTACGACAAGGAACTGGCTCAGATCGCACAGAAGGTCCTAGCATTGATAGAGCAAGGCAGGCAGGCCCTCAGGTCCGACCCAAAGGTCATCCGACAGGAGATAGAAAGGCTGTTGGGCCAATCGGAACGTGGCACTGCCATGGCCATGCAAAGGCTCAGGGACTCAGGTGAATATGCAGTACCATTCATATTGCAGGCGATGTCCGATCCATCCAATAGGCCCTATGTAGATAGGCTTGTCCAGGCACTGGCATATGTAGGTGGGGCAGCAGTAAGGCCCCTATGCGCGGCCATAGTGGCATCCGATGCCCCTATCAGGGCAGAGGTGGTCAGGGCACTAGGCAGGATCGCCTCATTTGAGGTCTTGCCATATCTAAAATATGTTACCGAGACAGACCGCGTAGATGAGATCAGGGCGATAGCAGCCACTGGCATAATGCAGGTAGACCCATCGGTATCAGCCAATTCTGCTGCAAGTCTTTTCTATAGACTAGCCACACAATACTACCAACAAAGAGACCCTTCCCAGGCCGCAGGGTTTGTGAACATGTGGTTCTGGGATCCCAATACCCAAGGCCTAGTCCGAAGGCCTGTTAACGGGCGATACTTCAACGACCTGATGGCAATGAGTTGTTGTCAATGGGCCCTGAAGGCAGACCCAGGCTATTCAGAGGCAGTTGGGTTGTGGGCAGCGGCCTTCATCAGGGCCCAATCGTATGGGATCGGCCTGCCAGGCTTTCTTCCTCATGCACAGCCAGGTCCAATGGTCTTTGCAACAGCAACAGGAACCAGGCATCTGCTGCAGGCACTTGCCAGGGCACTGAATGATGGTGATAAGGCAGTGGCCCTAGGAGTGTTGGAGGCACTGGCCTTTACCACAGGTCCTAGGACGGCACTAAACGCCGTCGGCCAGATCCAACCTCTGATAGAGGCCCTCCGTTCTGACTACATGCCTGTCAGGACGGTAGCGGCCATCGTGATCGCCTCTGCAAGATTGAACGAGCCATTCGGTGCATCAGGGATCGTGGTAGAGGACCTGGCATCTGCCATAGAATTGGGTGCAGACCCAAACGCCGGATCTGATCCAAATATAATTGGATATGCGATCCGCAGCCTCGAGGCCATGCTTGCGATCGCCTCAGGACCTAGCGGCGTATATGATCTACATCCAGCCCAACAGGGCCTCATGAAGGCAGCGCAGAGAGGACCTGCGGCACTGAGGACCCCTGCATATAGGGTCCTTGCCTATATCGCAACGCAGCAGGCACAGCAGACACTGGCAATACAAGGCCTGGCTGCAGATAATGATCTTGATCAACGCATAGTGGCGTTGGAATCGCTTGGACTATCTGCAAGGCTGAATGGATGCCTACTCGATGATGGGCTGTTGGACCGATTGCTGGACCTGGTCAGGTCCGATCAGGCCGACCCAGAACTGAGGATGGCAGCAGCTGCAGCCTTGGGATGTATGGATCTGCCAAGTGCGAGGATCAGGGATCTGATCCTTGGAGGCTCGGTCGATTGAGTTCTTTTAGGAGGTAAACATGAGATTGATATGGACATCGTTGGCAGTATCGCTAGTGGTCTTCTTACAAGGCCATGCAGTGGTAGCCCAAATCGGGCTTTCCGATCCATGCGGCCTGGTAAATATACAGCTTGAATTGACAGGACAGGCCAGATTCTCTGTTGCATTCAAGGACCTGCAGATCGTAAAGGACTGCCCCATATCCTTGAGCATATCTGATGGCCCTGTAGTGGGGAAGGAGGTTAAGGTGGTGGATACCTCCACCAAGACCATTGATCAGATCCTCTATCCGGAGGTACCTATCAAGAATGCAAGGATAAGGGATCTGTGCAACGAACTGACCGTCCAATTGGCCGACGGCTATGGGCTTGTGTTCAGGGCGTATCCTGATGCAGTGGCATATCGCTGGACCTTATCAAGGCCTGGGCAGATAAAGGTGGCAAACGAGGAACTGGTCTTGCGTTTTGCACAGGATCACCAGATCTACTTCCCGGAGGAAGAAAGTCTGCTTTCCCATTCGGAAAGGACATACAAGTACCTGAGGCTCTCGCAGATAGAGGCCGGCCGCTTCTGCAGCCTGCCTGCACTAGTAGATATACAGCCCGGGCCTAAGGTCGCCATTACAGAGGCAGATCTTCTGGATTATCCAGGCATGTACCTTAAGGGTACTGGCAGCAAGGCACTTGAGGCCATGTTCCCTGCGGTCGCATTGCGGGAGCGACAGGTCGATGACCGGACCGTAAGGGTCACACAGCGAGCTGACTACATCGCGTCCACCTCTGGACCGCGGTCGCTGCCGTGGAGGGTCATCATCATCGCCCAAGAGGATAAGGACCTGATCGAGAATCAGACCGTCTACAAGCTGGCAACACCATGCAGGCTTACCGATACCTCATGGATCAGGCCAGGCAAGGTCGCCTGGGACTGGTGGAATGCAAACAACCTATATGGCGTGGACTTCAGGGCTGGTGTCAATACCCAGACCTACAAGTATTACATAGACTTTGCCGCTAAGTACGGCATAGAATACATAATACTGGATGAGGGCTGGTATCCCCTGGGCAACCTGCTTGCAAACGCAAAGGATATGGACGTCGAAGAGCTGTTTCGTTATGCAAAGGGAAAGGGGGTCGGGATCATACTTTGGATGACATGGAAGAC
>JARYLO010000137.1 GCA_029907605.1 Sedimentisphaerales bacterium | reverse complement strand
CTACTAGGCTTGCCTACGCATGGGAGCTATCTGGTTATGTCGCTGGGGAGGGGATACTATTCATGCAGGAGCCATTGTACGCCGGCCAGGGTCGGGCCAGTGTATCGGTAGCTGCCCAACCTCAGGTCTATCACCAATTCGCTAATGGCTCTAGCGTCACTTTTACCGGTTTTGCCAGGCTCGATAGCGCAGATCCCCACAGATCCCATCTCGATATCCGGGAACTCAACTATCTTTATAGACGGCCCGAGTTTGAGCTACGGGTCGGTATAGGGAAGGTGTTTTGGGGGGCCACTGAGTTTGCGCACTTGGTCGATATAGTCAATCAAACGGACCTGGTCGAGGATATTGATGGGGAGGAGAAGCTTGGCCAGCCCATGATCCAGTTTGTGATCCCTGCAGAGTGGGGCAGGGTAGACCTGATCATGATGCCGTATTTTAGACCAAGGACCTTTCCTAGCAAATCTGGGAGGCTGCGGCCGGCGTTGTATGTGGATCCGGATGTGGTGATATATGAGAGCATTGAGGGGCGCAACAGGTGGGACTTTGTTGCCAGGTACAGCCGCTCTATCGGGCCTTGTGACTTTGGTATCTATATCTTCAATGGGACTGACCGCCAACCGTGGTTGTTCCCGACCACCAACAAGGCTGGACAGGAGGTCCTGGGCAGCTTCTACCAGGAGATAACGCAGATAGGTCTTGATATGCAGTACGCCACTGGCAACTGGCTTTGGAAGCTGGAGGCCTTATACAAGGAGGGGTTCTTTGAAGGGCATATGGCAGCAACAGGCGGTCTTGAATACACCTGGGTCAATGCAGCCAGTACCGGATCAGATGTAGGTCTGATCCTTGAATGTGCCTATGACGAGCTGGGCGACCGGGCGCAGAGCATATACAACCACGACCTGATGCTTGGTATCCGCCTAGGTCTTAACGATCCTGCCAGCACTTATCTGTTGGCTGGGTGGATACAGGACCTCAAGTGCCACAGCCAGATCCTTACGCTTGAGGCCAGTCGCCGGTTCGGTTCGCACTGGCGGCTATCGGCAGACCTATGGTCCTTCCTGCATGCGGGGGCAGATGATATCATCTATGGGATCCGCAACGATGACTTCTTGCGGGTCCAGCTGGCGTACTGCTTCTAGATCGCATTGGAGGAAGTACGATCAAACTGACATGAGATTACCCAACGTTGCAATCGTAGGTAGGCCCAATGTTGGCAAGAGCACCTTGTTCAACGCCTTGGCAGGCCGGCGGATCAGCATTGTGGATCCTACTGCAGGGGTGACAAGGGATAGGGTCAGTGCCGTCATACAGATAGAGGATTGTTTCTTCGAGCTTGTTGATACGGGCGGATATGGCCTTGATCCTGACGAGCCCCTGGCCGATCAGGTCACCGCCCAGATCATGCAGGCCATAGACCTGGCTGACCTGATACTCTTTGTGGTAGACATACGTGAAGGGCCAATTGGTCTGGATCGGCAGATAGCAGACCTCCTGCGGCGGTCATCTGGCAAGGTGCTGGGGGTCGCGAACAAGGCAGATACCCCTTCCTTGTTCCCTTTGGCAGGGGATTTCAGCCAACTAGGCCTCGGTGAGTTCTTGTGTGTATCGGCCAAGAACAACATCAACAAGGCAGAGCTGAGGCAGGCCATAGTCTCACGTCTGGCCCATATGAAGGTAACAGAAGGCCCTGCAGAGCCCTTGATGAAGATAGCGATTGTAGGAAAGCGGAATGCCGGCAAGAGTTCCCTGGTGAACGCCATAGCTGGTTTTGAGAGGGTCATTGTAAGTGAGATCCCAGGCACCACTAGGGATGCGGTAGATGTACGGGTGGACTGGCAGGGCAAGCCCTTCTTGCTGATAGACACTGCAGGCTGTCGCAAGACCGCCAAAATGGCTGATCCATTGGAGTACTACGGCTATGTCCGGGCCACTGCGGCCATAAGAAGGGCAGATGTGGTATTGCTGATGATAGATGCGACCGTGCCGCTATCCATAGTGGATAAGCAACTGGCAGGTTTCATCGCCGAGCAGTACCGCACATGCATCTTGGTGGTCAACAAGTGGGATCTTGCCAGGGACCGTGCAGAGCAACAGGCCTATGAGCGATACCTTACCAGCGAATTGCCGTTTCTGGCGTACTGTCCGATAGCGTTCATCGTGGCCAAGTCTGGTGAGGGGGTGCCTGAGTTACTGGGCTTGGCAGAAGAGCTTTTTGGGCAGGCCAATACCCAGATTGCCACCAGCAGGCTCAACGAGGTCCTTGAAGCGGTCAGGTCAGAGCGGCCACCTAGTGCCAAGACCTGTGCTGTACCTAGGTTCTATTACGCCACCCAGATCGGCACGAACCCTATCACGATCCTGATGTTTGTCAACCAGCCACGGCTGTTTGATGATCAGTACAGGAGGTTCCTGGTCGGCAGGCTTCGCGAGTTGTTGCCCATTAGCGAGGTGCCTATTCGCCTGCTGGTCTCAGGTCGCCGAAGGTCTGTTCCTACCCAGGCGGCAGGGCAGACCGACCCTGTCAAGGGCCAGTGACAGGGCGTCGAGGGATGAGCCTGAATTGTATGCGGGCAGGCTGCCTGGCAACCTCTATCTCGCCTGAACGGACAAAGCGGGATGGCAGGTTTATGATGAGCTCCTTTTCCTGCAGGTCGGTAGTCTCGTTGTCCAGCTGCAGGATGACCTGATACCTGGTGGTCCTTTCATCCTCGAATGCCTGCCTGGCCTGTTCTGTGGCCTTGATCTCGATCAGACCGTAGAGGTCTTGGGGGTTCTTGATCTCGATGGTGTACCTCTCAAGTATGGTCTGGCTGACCAGGATCCCCACCCTGACGTCCTTGATCGCGTAGGGTCTGAGCCGTTCTGCAGGGTTGATTGCCCTGATGGTCACCGTCTGATCTGCAAGCCGCTGTTGGCCTGGTGCCAGCAGGACGCCAGGCCTAGCCACAAGTGGTTTCTGCCTTACAGCCTGGATCTGGTCGGTAGTGAGGTTGACATACGCCACAAGCCGGTCCACAGACCAACTGCTTGGTGCATAGCAGTCGACCCGTTCTGGTTCCACGATCACCCAGTCCACCCTCATCTGGTTTGGATCCTGACAGACCACCCTAACCTGACGCCTTTGGAGTCGTTCCAACCGCACCACGGCTGTTTCAGGTGAGCAATCCTGAACGCTCAGGCCCAGGTCTCTGAAGCTCGGGTCGGTTCGGAGCACATCAAGTATAGAGACTGTCTGTTCCCCCTCGTGATCTGTGTGCAGGTGTTCCTGGGTGATGAAAAACCTCAGGTTTATGGTGCCTTCCTCCAGCTTGGGCCTGATCCGTTGTATCCTGGCGGCCGGCCCTTTCAGGACCACTGAATCCAGTAGGATAGACGTCCTAAGTCCTCCATCAGGTCCTACGATACTGGCCCATATTGTCGGGTCTGCAATACTACCTACCGCTACCTCCACCTTCTGGGTGATCGTGTAGCTCTCTTCCAATGACAGATCTGCCCATAGCCAGATCAGGACGGTCAAGACGACCGTCATAAAGATCTTGCCCAATGGTATCCGTGGTACACGTGGCATATCTGTCTCTATGTCCTTGCCTGCCTGGCCCCCATCATCAATCCCAGTAGCCTTGCCCTGAGCCGCTCTGCGTCAAGGTGGCGCTCGAGTTGGCCGTTGACAGCAAGGGATATGGTACCTGTCTGCTCGCTGACCACCACGCATACGGCGTCTGAGCCTGCTGTGATCCCAACGGCGGCCATGTGCCTGGAGCCCAGTTCCTGGTCTGAAGGATCGGTCTTGCCTGCCCGCCCTATGGCGGTCCGCATGACCTCGGGCTCGGCCAGTGGTAGTTGGACCCTGGCAGCGACCAGTCGATCTTGCCTTATTACAACGGCCATGTCATGGAGGGGGGTGCCCGGAAAGAATATGGTACGGATCAGCTCCGAGCTGACCCTGGCATCGAGCGGGATGCTGGCCTCTGTAAACTCACCTAGGCCTACGTCCCTCTCCAAGACGATTATGGCCCCTGTCTTACTGGCCGACAGTGCCTTGACTGCACTGACCACCTCCTCGATGACCCTCTTAAGCTCCGTCCTGTACCTGCCCCAGAGCCTGCCTTGGCCTATCCGCATGAGGGCACGCCTTATCTCTGGCTGGAATGCAGCGGCGGTGATTATCAGTATGCCAATTAGAAAGCCGTTATACAACCGCTGTAGCCTGTAAAGGGGATACCTCTGGATCAGCAGGTTTATCCCGAGTATACCAGCTACCAATAGAAAGAACACGCCCCGGAAGATCCGCTCACCCCTGGTGCCTGCCAGAAAACTCAGGATCCACCAAACCACCAGGCCAATAATGATCAGCTCGCAGAGGATGACAGGAGGTCTGTTGGTGGCAGCAACCCTATGGAGATAATCAAGTAGCGACTGTACCATCCAATATCAGGTCTCAGGCCGTCCTTGGCTCCAAGGGCACTTGCCGCCACCCAGGTTGGTCTAAGGCAGGTCCCTTTCGGTCAAGCGACTTGGTTCGTCCAACATCAGGACACGGTCTATATCCGTGATCATCTCTCGAAGGTTTATCTGTACGATCCTTTCCCTTCTCCTGCTGGCCTCAGCGGCGGTCTCGCCAAGCCCACCCCCACAGCCTGTACCGACTATAGAAAGAGCGATCAGTCCCAATAGGACTAGGAAGACCTGAAAACGCCTCTTACTGGCCGATAATACCACAGATCTATTGGTAGCTGGCCTCATATTCATCACCTCACATGGTCAAGGTCCTTGTCGTGCAAGACCCACTGCGGTCCCAAGCCCGACTAATCACATCATAAGTATAACGCGTAGCTGGGGCACCTGTCAATTGGATTGACAGCAATAGCCCAATCAGGATATTATTAAGTGTTGGTTCTGATGGATCTGCAGACGGGAGAAGGAGCTCCTATCTAGTTAGGTACACTGAATATCATCAGAGGACCCCAGGATGTCGAAGGCAAGCTTGGCTGGCTGGATCCTTGTGCTTGGCGTATTGCAGTGTGGAGCAATGCCAGTGGCATTCGAAGATCCAGCCTTGAAGTCTGCTGTTGAGGCGGCTATAGGGATCCCTGATCCCGGTCCAGAAGAGATGCTTGGCCTTTCTGAATTGCGGGCCTCAAAGGCTGGGATCAGGTCCATATCGGGATTGGAATATGCACTAAACCTACGGGAGCTGGACCTCTCCTACAACCGGATCGTTGACATAAGACCCCTGGCTGGATTGACCTGTTTGATAAGCCTGGAGCTATACAACAACCTGATCCAGGACTTTGGCCCTATTGCAGGGCTGTCGAATCTTAGGAGGCTGGATATACACTTCAATCCTGCCAAGGACCTGTCCTTCCTTATGGGGCTTTCGAGGTTAGAATACCTGGTCATCCACAATATGGACCTGACCGACATCGGGGCATTGTCGAGCGTGGGCAGTCTGACAAGTCTTGACATATATGGAAACCAGATTCAGGACCTTTCGCCATTAGCTACCCTTACCTCCCTTGAGTGTCTATATGCCGGAAGTAACCCGATCGTCGACATAACTGCACTGGCAGGATTAAAGAGGCTCAGGACGCTTTCCTTGT
The DNA here is from genome assembly GCA_029907605.1 of Sedimentisphaerales bacterium. GTDB lineage: Bacteria > Planctomycetota > Phycisphaerae > Sedimentisphaerales > Anaerobacaceae > DTPU01. The sequence continues at coordinate 849 of JARYLO010000137.1, read as the reverse complement.
CTTGTGCCCAGGTCAGTGACCTTTCACCCATTGCTGGTCTACTGTGGCTGGAGTCGTTGAACCTGTTTGGCAATAAGATCAGTGATATCTCAGCGCTGGCAGGACTGAGGTCTCTGAAGATGCTCAACATCTGGTCGAACCCACTTGATGGCCAGGCCTGTGCGGTATATCTGCCTATCATCAGGGCCAATAATCCTGGATTGATCTTGTATGAGGACCAGTGCCAGCATAGGCCCTCACTGAGACTGGTTGTTACCTGCGGCCCTGGTGGTGAGGTCCTCAGCCCTGGTGCAGGCACGTTTGTTTATGAGGATGGCCATGTGATCTATCTCCAGGCACACGCTAAAGAGGGTTTTGCATTCCTTAGATGGACTGGGACCATAGAAAGTAGGGATAACCCATTCAAGCTGGTTATGGATCGTGATCACCAGATATGTGCCGAGTTCGTACCTTTCCAGCAGGTTGTTTACGTAGACGATGATGCTGTTGGTGATTTAGGTCCGAATGACATTTTGGTTAGTGATCCATTGGAGGATGGGAGTTGGGAACATCCGTATGATAGTATACAGGAGGCGGTGTGGGTGGTTAGGTCTGGTGGTAAGGTAGTTGTTAGGCCTGGGGTATATTTTGAGAGTGTTGATTGTTTAGGTAAGGATGTGAGGATGGAGGGTTATGATGTTAATGGTTGTAGTTTGGACATGTATCCTGTGATTATTGGTAGTGGGTTGGATTTTGTAGTGAGGGTTGGAGGAGGTGAGGGTGTTAGTGAGTTGAGGGGTTTTATTATTGGTGGGGGTTATGGTGGGGGTGGGTCGTTGGTGGAGGTAGTTGGGGGTAGGTGTTTGATAA
>JARYLO010000136.1 GCA_029907605.1 Sedimentisphaerales bacterium | reverse complement strand
GAGGTAGCCATGGAGTAAGTGATATTAGTGGCGTGGGTGAGGGTATCGAGTCTGGAGGGTATGCCTGAGATCTCAAACCTTTCAGAGGCCTTGGGACCTAGGGCCTCGAGTTTCCAGACTAGCAGGTTATTGGTGGCCTGAAGGGGTGCAGGGCTGGCACCTTTGAATTGGAATGTAGGTGCGATTGATTCGGAGATGACCAGGTTAGCCAGGGTGGCGTTGGTGAGGTTAGAGACCACGATGGCATACTTGAACTGGACGTTGAGGTCTACCTCCTTAGGTATGATCTTGTCTACCTTTATCACACCATACTCAGGACTGGGATAGATCAAGGTCACCTGAGATGGACCCACCAAGTCACCGCTGACCGGAACGATCGGCTGCAGGTACTCCGATGGCGCTTTTACTGGAGTCCCTTGAGCCTGCTGTGTAGGCTGGGCCTGAGCCCTGGCCGGACTCGGTCTGGCCGGCTGGGCTGGCTGGACAACAGGTGGGAGGCTCTGGGCCATTATGTTGCCTATAGATGGCTCTGGAGAGGCCAATGGCTGCGCCGGGCCTGAAATGCGGCCTTGAACCGGTCCACCGGTGGTCCGAGGATAGGTTATGGCATAGAACGGATCGTTGATCGACTGCCGTGACCTAGGGGAGCGGCCCTGGGCCTGCGTCCTATTGCCATTGCAGCCTGCGAAGCACATGATTGCTGTCAGGATCAGGATTATGCGTTTCATCACTCATCTCCCACGGCCTTAGGCCGCTCATGCCAGATAATTTCATCCGGCATCTGTTCAGTTTGCAGAACCAAAAACTCCTCCTTTAACAGAGCATATCACCCCTAAAGCCCCCAACTCCCACCTTACTATGCTGATTTTACTAGATTGGCCATTCTTACGTCAAGTTGAAGTGTCTCAGATGTATGTGTAAGAGGTATGGAAGGCGACGTAGCGTCCCTGCTGGCCTCTAACAACAAGGCTTTTATGGGGCCTGGCCAACTTCTTGTAGGGAGTTTACTGGCCCATAGAATCAGTTATCCTGTTGGCCTGCAGGTGTCTTCTATGAGTCAGGGCAGTAGATTACTTGATAAACTCGCAGATGGGGTGGTCTTGGGGGATGGTGCAATGGGCACCATGCTCTATAGCCGGGGTGTGTTCCTCAACAGATGTTTTGAGCAGCTCAACATCGACTCACCCCAGATGGTACGTCAGGTGCACCAGGGGTATGTAGATGCAGGGGTGGATTTCATAGAGACAAATACATTTGGTGCAAATCGCCTGCGTCTGGGCAGGTATGGCCTTGCAGGGGAGGTACAGGCGATAAACAGTGCCGCTGTGCGGATCGCAAGGGAGGTGGCAGGTAAGTCCGTGATGGTTGCAGGGGCCATAGGGCCCCTTGGCGTACAGGTCGACCCAACCGATCCTGAGGCTGGCAAGATTGCCATGGATGCATTCCTGGAACAGGCCCATGTGCTGGCCGATTCTGGGGTGGATTTCCTGATGCTGGAGACCTTCTCGGACCTGGAGGAGATCCTGATAGCCATTAGGGCTTCCACTCAGACAGGCCTTCCCATCGTGGCCCAGATGACCGTAGATGATCACCACCAGACGGCCTATGGTGTGAAGGCAGAAGTGGCCTTGTCCAGGTTGGCTACGGAAGAGGCGGTAGTGGCAGTGGGTTTAAACTGCTCGACTGGACCGGCATCCATGCTGGCCTGCCTTGAGGGGCTGGTGAAGGTGGTGGATAAGCCCATTTCCGTCCAGCCCAATGCGGGTATGCCCAGGCAGGTGGATGGCAGGATGATCTACATGAGTACGCCTGAGTACATGGCGGAATTTGCAAAGAGGTTTTATCAATTAGGGGCCAGGATAATAGGTGGTTGTTGCGGCACAACACCTGAGCATATACGCCAGGTCGTCTCTGCAGTCAAGGCTATGCAAAAGGCCTTCGCTGCACCGGCAAGACCGTCGGTTGTGGCCAGGCCCATCGGCCCAGCCAGGCCTAGTGCAGCCGTCCCATTTGCACAAAGGTCCAATTGGGCTGTGAGTTTGGCTGCAGGCCGGCCTGTTACCACCATAGAGTTGACCGCGCCAAGGGGTACGGACGTTGGTCCGCTGGTCCAGAAGGCCCGATTGTGTGCCAAGATGGGCATAGATGCCGTCAATATTCCGGATGGGCCTCGGGCCTCATGCAGGTTATCACCTATGATCACTGCCCTGCAGATCCAGCAGAAGGCAGGTATCGAGGCGATACTGCATGTCTGTTGCAGGGACAGGAACCTGATTGGCATGCAATCGGACATACTGGGGGCTGCGGCTATTGGGATCAGGAACCTCTTGATTATCACGGGGGATCCCCCAAAGGTGGGAGAATACCCGCACGCAACAGGTGTATTTGACCTGGATTCTATCTCCCTGACCAGGCTTGTGGCCCAGCTCAACACGGGCATCGACCTGGGTGGGAACAGTTTTTCACCTCCTACCTCTATGGTGATCGGCGTCGGGGCCAACCCCACTGCCATCTCGCTTGCCAAGGAGGTCGAGCGTTTCAGACAGAAGGTCCAGGCAGGTGCTGAATTCACTATCACGCAGCCTGTCTTTGATCCTGCAGACCTTTTCAGGTTCCTGGACCAGATCCAGGACTGCAAGATACCTGTCATTGCTGGCATATGGCCCCTGACCAGCCTCAAGAATGCAGAGTTCATGGCCAACGAGGTGCCGGGTGTACGCGTCCCTGAGGTGATACTCGAACGCATGGCCAAGCCAACTACCAAGGCGGATGCCATTAAGGTAGGCTGTCAGATCGCAATCGAGATGATCGAGAAGGTATCGGCTGCGGTACAAGGTCTGGCCGTAAGTGCGCCATTTGGCAATGTCAAGATCGCACTTGCGGTATTGGGTAAGATTACATTTGAAGAGTTACTTGAGGGAAATTAGTTTATGGAGTCTGCGCCGAGGCCTGCACAACTTCAGGTGGAATTGGTCACAATAACCCCCGATCCGGAGAAGGTCATAGAACAGGCAGGCAGGACCTGCTATCTAAGTTTCGATAGGATTGGGGCAGACTCAGAGAAGGAATTCATCAGAAGATTGATCAAGATGGGCCACGAATCGCCTTTAGAGCATGCCAATGCCACCTTCAGGATCAAGAATTGCTCTAGGGCCATGACCCATCAGTTCGTTCGGCACAGGCTCATGTCCGTATCTCAAAAATCGCAGCGGTATGTAGATGAGGAGGGCTTCACCTATGTGGTGCCAGAGGGCCTTAGCGGCGAGTTCCTTGAGGATTACCACAAGGATATGCAGATCATCCATCAGATGTACATAAAGTGGAGAAGGCGGGGGCTAAAAAAAGAGGATGCCAGGTTTGTGCTACCAAATGCCTGTACCAGCGAGTTGGTGGTCACGGCGAATTTCAGGCAATGGCGACATATATTCTCTGTAAGGATCTGTCCCAAGGCCCAATGGGAGATACGAAAGGCCTGTACAATGATATTGCAGATACTACGGACCTATGCTCCTGCGTGCTTTGAGGATATACCTTTCTGCAATGAGACGCAACAGTAGTGAGCCCTATAGGACCTCCAGACCCAGCAGTGTCACGTCGTCTATGTAGGCCTGGCCAGTCATGGACTGTCTTGTCTGGGCCATGAGCCTATCTACAAGTTGGGTGATAGGGTGGTCCGTAAGTTCAAGGAATGAATCGCTAAAAAGGAAGCCCTTCTGGTCGTCGAACCGACCAATCATCGGTTCAGCCCCATCAGAATACAACAGTAGCTTGTCGCCCCTAGCCAGTTCAATGGTCACCTGCTGATATGTTGATTGCTCAAAGATACCCAGTAGTGATCCCCTGGTCTCTATCCTCAGTGGACCTTGACCTGGCCTGAGCAGTATGGGGTAGGGGTGGCCTGCCCGCGCGATAGTTAGCGTCATAGACCCTGTATCCAGAAGGCAGTAGCAACATGTGGCAAACTGATAACCGGACAGTCTCTCCTGGCACATCTTCTTGTTCAGTGCCTCCATCACCTCCGCTGGCTGCAGGATCGCGAATGGCTCTTGGGATTGGCGGAAGGCGATGGCCTGCTTGACGAATATGGTCAAGAGGGCTGCAGGCATAGCATGGCCCACTGCATCGACAAGGTAAAAGGCGATCCTGGTTGTATCGAGCCTTACCACATCGTACAGGTCACCTGAGACCCACTCTGCGGGCTGAAAGGCCACGGCCCACCTGAAATGCTCGCTATCGGGCAATTGCTTGGGCAAAAAGTCGCGTTGCACCAGGCCTGCAAGCCTCAATTGTTCGGTCAGCTCGGCTATCAGACCTGCCGTCTCTTGCAGACGGTCTGCCAGCCTGTTCGGGCTGCTCAGGCCACCAGTGGTGCCTGGGACCAGGGGCTTGCATACCATGCCAGGGCCTTTCTTGCGGTGGGAAAGGTTTAGGCTTATGCGTGCCCACAGGTCCTCGATGGAGACCGATTCTGTGGATCTGGAGATGGTGAAGCTGGTCTTGGTCGGTGCTAGGGAGAAGCTCTTGACAGGCCTGTTCACCCTATAGGTCAGGACGATCACACCTATGTTCTGTGCCTCCAGGGCCTCGATGGTTGCAGCGATCTGTTGGTCAGATCCGCGGTCAACCTGTGGTGTATCCAGTACCACCGTGCCTATCAAGTGGCCCAGCGACCTAAGCAGGTGGAACTGGTCCAGGTGGATCTGCCAAAACGATAGGCCCTTTTGCCGCAGGAGCCTGCGCATCTCCCACGGTATGGGCCTTCCATCAGTAACGTAGACCACATCAGTAAATGCAGTCGGTAGTCTGTATCCAGTCCTCAGGAGCGGGATCTTTATCATCCTTACGAGCCTTCTACCTAACCAACAGCTAGGTCGGCCCGATCGGCAGGGGACTTTCAGATAATCCTGCTCCTAGCCGGCAAATATCGCCGAGCCTATCCTCACGATCGTGGCCCCGTGCTCTATGGCGATAGGATAGTCGGAACTCATACCCATGCTCAGCTCAGTACAGTCAGGCCCAACGATCTTCTCGCCCCGCATCTCCTCGAACAGCTCGCGTGTGCGGGTAAAGCAGGCGTGTATGAGGTCCTTGTTGAGGGTAAGTGGGGCCATGGTCATGAGCCCCTTCAGTTGCAGATTGGGCAATGTCATTAGCAGCTCGGCAAGATGCGTGGCTGCAGCCACAGGTACCCCATACTTTTGGGGCTCTTCGGAGGCATTGACCTGTAGCAGGACCTTGGCCTTGATACCGAGCTTGGCAGCCTCGTTGTTTATGCACTCCGCAAGCCGGAGGGTGTCCACTGAATGGATCAAGGTGATCCTTGGCAACAGGTATCGGACCTTATTCCTCTGGAGATGGCCTATCATGTGCCAGCGTATTTTTTGGCCGATCCCGTCTGGCCTTCCCTCGTCCCAGAACTCGCTGATCTGGCACCAAAGCCTGCGGAGCTGTTGGACGTGGTTCTCGCCGAGGTCAAGCTGTCCGAGCTCTACGACCTGGCGTATCTGGTCTAAGGTTGCAGACTTGGTCACCACTACCAATCTGACAGTAGCAGGGTCCCTGCCTACCTTCTGGCAGGTCTGTTCTATGGTTTCAAGTACTGCCTTGAGCCGCTGGGCGATCCTGCTGGGTTCCCCAGGCGGGCAGAGCTGTACCGGTTCGGTGTGAGGGACACTGGGATCCATATGAAGCCATACAATTGGTGCACCGCCTGTTGCCTTAGTCAATAGGTGATTGGCCCATTGGTACTAAGTTTTTTGGTATTGTCAGACGATACCTATATGTATATAATGCTTGTTTGTGGGACTCTGGATTGATTGCTGTAAATAGAGGGTTGTTAGTGTCATAATCGGACCTTCTTATCTTAACACCGCTAGGCCAGGGCCAAGGTAGGCTGGTATCTCAGCGGTGTCAAGCCTCGGCGAGGTAGCGTGGCCCACCGGTCTCCCCCCCAGCCGGCACCACCACCTCGCCATTCTTCTTGGCACCCTGTCAAGTTGGCGTTCTGGCCTGCCTCCCAGTGCCAAAAAAGGCCTTTTCAGGACCGCGCAGGGGTGCACGTTTATAGGGCCCCAGTTGGCGGGCTTTGTTAAGGCTTTGATCTACAAAGGCTTATGTGGATGCCGATCTTGGGGGTACCCGATCTATGCCTTCTGGTATAGGTTTTGCTAAAGGTCTTCTAGTTAAGCCGTGTCATAGATGCTCAATTGGAAGGAGATAGAAGGCTATGGCAGTCAAACAACTAGCATTTGGTGCAGATGCAAGGGCCAAGCTTCTGGCAGGCGTGCAGAAGCTGGCTGCTGCAGTCAAGCCTACATTGGGCCCAAGGGGAAGGAATGCAGTACTGGACAAGAGTTGGGGTGGTCCTAAGGTAACCAAGGATGGGGTCACGGTGGCAGAGGAGATCGACCTCCAGGATAAGTTCGAGAACCTGGGGGCCAGGTTGGTCAAGGAGGCAG
>JARYLO010000135.1 GCA_029907605.1 Sedimentisphaerales bacterium | reverse complement strand
TAACACATGCCTTCGATGCGCACGGAGATCGGGGTCTGGAGCTACAGATACTAGATGCCGAAAAGGCCACGGTCTTGCGTCAATTCCTTACAGACAGGGGCACTGTATGGGTGGAATGTCCAGTGGTCTCGGACGCAACCTATACAATACGCCTAAACGACCAGGATACGTCTCTCGATAAACCAAACTCAGGCAGGATTACCGCAAGGCTCAGGATCAAGGCCCCAGATAGGGTCCAGTAATCGAGGCCTTGTGATTGGGCGATGCAGGATTCGAACCTGCGACCTTACGGGTGTGATCCGTACGCTCTAGCCAACTGAGCTAATCGCCCGGCCAGTATATTAGACGCGCAAGTCCAACCGATTGTCAAGCCGGATCTAGCGGTATTGGCCTGTGTACCACCTGAGTGGCACATCATCACCTGTGGTCTCTGCCAGGGCTGATACGTGGTCATCCAGCCACAGTATATTTGCCTTTCCATAGGTCCTCTGCGGGTCCCCACGCCTGGCACTATGCCGGAATATCCCAAAATAGAACCTATTCCTCTCCCCATTGCCCCTGTACATCTGCAGATTCAATGTGCCAGGGCCGTCATTGTGAAACATATCCCTGCTGCCATTCTCCATCTTGGGCTCTACATGGTCATGGGCCAGTATAAACTGGCCCGCATCCCGGATCGTAGTGATCTTCTTCTCACTGGCATATGAGTTCAGCCCATATGCCGCCTCACATATCAGCTTTGGATCTACAGGGTATATCAACTCTGCCACCGCGCTGAAGCTCGGACAACCGCACACGTGCGGGTCCTTTATGTAGCCGGCATAGGCCACCGCCCAATATGCATCGCGGTCTGAGGTGGGCCTGATCCTCTTTGCACTATCGTACCAATAGAACCCATTGGTCAGATCCGACTTTGCCAGCCTGAGGTTATTGTCCTGGGCATAAAGGATCATGGCCACCCCCAGGTTCCTGAGGTTGGATTGGCAGACGGTCTGTCTTACGGATTCCTTGGCCCTCCAAAGGCATGGCAACATGATGGAGATCAATATGGCGATGATGGCAATGACCACCAGCAACTCTATGAGGGTAAACGCCCTACGTGCCTGTAATGATGAGGTCACACCTTGCATGTGAATTGTATTATAACTGCAAATCAGCCCAACCCAAAGCCCTAGCTATGCTGTAATCGGGAAAGTGCCAACTGCCTTATCTGGCCTGCATCTATCCGGCGACCTGTGAATAGCTCAAGCTGTGCAGCTGCCTGATGGGCATACATCCAAAGCCCATCAATGCATTGGCAGCCACGCCCTTGTGCCATCTGCAGGAGCCTAGTCTTGATTGGGTTATAGACCGTATCGAAGACAATCATCCCAGGGCTAATAACATCAGATGGCACAGGTGACCGGTCGACATAGGGTTCCATGCCCACACTGGTGCAATTGATCAGGAGCCTGGCCCCATACCTGCCAAGCTCATCCAGCGGCACATATCCGCAACCGAACTGCTTTGCCAGGTCCTGGGCCTTAGAGATGGTCCGGTTGAAGATCTTGACCTTTGCCCCTGCGTCACAAAGCCCTGCCACCACCGCCCTTGCCACACCACCTGCACCAATTACCGCCACAGGCCAACCTACTAGGCCCTGCCCACTGCGGCCGATGACCTGGTAGATGGCATCCATCGCGCCGATGTAGTCCGTGTTGTAACCAGCGATACCTTCATCCGTAAAGACCACCGTATTGACCGCACCTATCCTTCGTGCCAAGGGCTCAATCTGCCCTGACCTTGCATCGATAAACTCCAAGGCATATTGCTTGTGAGGCAGCGTCACACTCAATCCCTTCAGGTCCAGCCATGGCCTTGCCGTGAACTGCTCAAGGAAGGCAAAGAGCCCCTCCCTGCCACCTGTGACCAGCAAAGGCAGGTAGATCCCATCGATCCCCATCCCTGCAAGACAGGTATTGTGCACATATGGGCCGATCGAGTGGGCCACAGGATCGCCAACAAGGCCGAATACCTGCGTCCCAGGACCGGTGCTGCCAAACCTGTACAAACCCTTGACCTGCTCCACAGGCAATTGCCCAGGTGCTACCGGCTGCTGATCCTGGCAGGTTGCATAGGTGAAAAGACCCCCAAGCTTCTTTGCCAATAGCCTGGTGATCAGCCCTGCCTGACCCATGCAAAACACGATAAGATCGGTCTTTGCCCGATGCAGTAGATCCAACCCAGACAGGCAATCACAGATATGGTTTGCCATATAGACCAGCTTAGGAACCGCATGTGGGCATGCGGCAATGGTCTGCCTGTAGACCTGCTCTATATCCGCAAATGGCCCGGCCCAGCTATGCGAGGAGAGTATCAACCTGGCATTGGGCCTCGATCCTAAGGCCAGGTCTATCGCCTGGCCAACCTCAGGCCGGATGTAGTTGCTCAGCTCTATATCCACCCAATCGACCCCTGCCTGAAGAGCTGCCTGGTATGCCGCGATCCGATCCCCAACAGGATAATCTGAAAGGCCCCCTTCAGCCTTATCCCTGCATGTGGCAATGATGGGCCTATCTGCGACCTGCTGGCGGACCGCCCGCACAAGCCCTTGTACCTGATCCCTATCGAGCCTGTTCAGGGCATCCAGCCTCAGTTCTATTGCATCAGCCCCATTCCTTACTGCCAGCTCAGCGGTCTGCACCATGGCCTGTGGCGTCTGGCCTGCCACGGAGACCACCACTAGTGTCTTGGCCCTGTGCATCTACTGGTCTTCCTTAATTCCGAAGATCCGCATCCAAAGGTCTGTCTCCGCCTGGCTGATCCCTTCCACCTTAGCAGGCGGTTCCAGTATGTCCTGCTGGTCTGCCTGGCTCAGGAGGACCTGATCCCAGAAGGTCTCAGACCTGATCTGCCCTGCCCCTGCATGGATCGCTGCCTGCCTGACGTGCCGGTCGCTGCTTACCACGATCAGCTTCGTCTCTGCCGTAAAAGACCTGAGCCTCTCCTCTATCCATGCATCTGCCTGCCTGCCAGGACCAGCAAACCAGACCGTAAGGTGAGGTATGTTCTGGAATCTAGCAATATCCTGCGGTTCAGGACCATCGAATACAATCTCCGCCTCCTGGCCGACCTTGCCCAGGTATCTACTGATGGCCCAGGCCAGTTGCACGCAATGTCCTGGGACGATACCGCTTGGCTGTACAGGCCGCTGCCCTAGCATGACCCAGAGCAGGTTGTTTCCATCGATCAGATACGCCATGGCTAGGGCTGACGCTGATACCTTATCTCCCCACCTACGATGGTCATGTCAACGATCCCCCTGACCTTCCAGCCGTGGTAGGGACAATTCCGGCCTTTTGAGATGAATGTGTTGATGTCTATGGTGTATTCCAGATCAGGATCAATGATCGTCACATCCGCCTGCTTGCCCGGACCAAGTGTGCCCTTGTCTATCCCTATGACCCTGGCAGGACCCACCGTCAACAGTCGTATCAGCCCAGGCCAGTCTACCACCCCCGGGTCTATCAAGGCCTTTATGTGGAGTGGCAACGCACATTCCAGGCTGGCAATCCCACAGGGCGCGGCCAGGAACTCCAGCTCCTTCTCGCTCTGCAGGTGTGGGGCATGGTCCGTGACCAGGGCATCCACTAGCCCCTCTGCAATCGCATGCCTGAGTGCCTCCACATCCGCCTCCGACCTCAATGGCGGGTTGACCTTGTAGTTCGTGTCGTATTCGCAGCAGCATGCCTCTGTCAGCAGAAGATGGTGGGCGGCCACCTCGCACGTCACCGGCAGGCCTGCCTTCTTTGCCTGCCTGATCAGCTCCACAGAACCAGCAGTGGATATGTGCTGGGCATGATACCTTGCACCTGTCCTGCGGACCAACTGCAGGTCACGCCACAACATCGCCTCCTCTGCCAGGCAATCTATACCTGGCAGGCCCAGAATGGTGGAATAGTAACCTGAGTTCATCACCCCGCCTGCAGCAAATGCATTGTCCTGGCAGTGTTGGGCCACCACCTTGCCGAACATCGCCGCATATCGCAGGGCCCTGAGCATCATGGCAGGATCCTGAACGCCGTTGCCGTCGTCAGAGAACCCAACCGCCCCTGCCTCTGCCATGTGCCCCATCTCTGCCAGTGCAAGGCCTTGCCGACCCTGCGTGATCGCCCCCATTACATACACGTGGGTCTTCCTGGCCTGCCTGCCCTTGCGGTGCACATACTCCACATCGGTCTCGTTCTCGATTGTTGGGTTGGTATTGGGCATGCAGACCACGGATGTAAACCCTGCCTTGACCGCAGCAGCAGAACCGCTGGCGATGGTCTCCTCCTCGGGATCACCTGGGTCCCTGAAATGTACGTGGATGTCGATCAGGCCAGGCACTACCAGCTTGCCTGTGGCATCTATCTGCCTGCAAACAGGGCCAATCTCTTGCTGGCTGACCCTGCCGACCTTGACGATCTTTCCATCTGCGATAAGTACATCCGCCTCGCCATCGATCCGATTGGCTGGGTCGATGACGTGGCCCGATCTTATCAGCAGTCTCTCTGCCATCGGCCTACTACCTCCTTGAAAGGAAGACCGCTGCAGTTTCTATCAAAAACTACGCCTTTAGGGAAGTGGTTTTCAGACCCGCTTACTATTGGATGTTCGCTTTGCTGGCCAGGAGCTGCAGGTCCTGCTGATCTATCTGCCCATCGCAATTCAGGTCGCCTATGACGTATTTGTTCGGCTGCCGGAGGTAGCTGACCCAGTTCTGGACCAATCTGGCATAATCCCGCTGGTCCACCAGCCCATCCCCGTTGAGGTCCTCCCAGGCAAGACCATGCTGTGATTCCGCACCCCTCACCGCCCATGCGACCGCAAATGGCTCTGCCAGATCCCTTGACCTATCACGAGCCGAGCGACTCACGACCAACTGATAACGCCTGTAACGCGGATCGGTCTTGACATATATGTGTTCAAGGTTGTCAACAGGGCTGTCACTGAAGTCCAGCAACAGATCCCTTTGCGGATCCGCAGGGTCTACGGCCCATAGCTCCAACCGCAGGTCACTGGTCCGCTCGCTCAATCGATCAAATGGATACCCCTGGCTGTAGTGCAGATTCCAGACCAACGTAGCAGTGACCCACTGATCCGCAGGCCTAGCCAGGTCAAACTGATAAACTACCACATCCCGATCTGTCTTGCCTATCCTGCCTACATCCCATCCAATAACAGGTACCGGCCCAGGCCCAGACCTGCCTGAGACCAGTTGCCTGTATGCCCCCATCGCATCCACAAGGCCTGCACCTTGTGCCCAGTCTAGCGGCACCTCATGGTCATCATCCAGACCTACCTTGCCCTTGTGCCAATAAGGCAGCTTGACCGCGCTATTCAGCAGGATCGCCTTCACAAGACATGCAGAGGTCTGCGGCGCCAAAGCCTGTGCAAGCGTAGGCTCCTGCCTTGACTTCTGGATAAGCAGTCCTGCGATCCCTGCCACTATGGGGGCAGCAAAGCTCGAGCCGCTATTGGCCAACTCATAGCCCCGCTGGCCAGAGACCTTCGGTACTATACATGTCCCTGGTGCAACCAGGTCTGGCTTGCAGCGGCCATCCGCAGTAGGACCGCAACTGGAGTGCTCAGGCTCTACAAGCCAGAAGCTGGAGGTGACAACCGCCATGTCCCCAGTCTTGATGGGATCCACCATACCTACTGCAATCGCATTGGCAGATGCACCTGGATAAAGGGTCGGATGCAGCGATCCGCTCCCATTACCTATGCTGGCCACTACCACAAGGCCCTGCTCTGCCATGGCCTCCAGGGCCCTTGTCCACCAGTCCTCGAAGTCGCACCCACCGCTGATGGTCACCAGGTCCAATCCGGCCCTAGACAGCGACAGCAGACGGCTGGTCAGGAAGTGCCAAAGCTCATACACCTCCACCTGGGCCTGCGGCACCAGGCCTTGGTACGAGAAACTGCCCAGCCCAGGCATGGCCGCACCTGGGTCTTGACCTACCAGCAGTGCACAGACCGCAGTGGAATGCGGACACACACTAGGCCTTGCCTTGCCGCTGTCGTACATACCGATCTGGGCCGAACCCAGACAAGGATGTGAAACGTCAGGCTGGTAATCATTCTGGGGCTGGTTGGCCACATAGGTCTTGCTCGGTGCAAGCACACCGATCCTCACGCCGGCCCCGTTCAACTCCGGCTCCAGTTCCCTGAGCCTATGCACACCCACAAACCCGATCGCCTCGGGCTGAACCTCACCAGCGGCCCTTATAGGCCCTTCCAGGGCCAGCACCAGGCTTGCCCCAGCCACCAGGACCCATATTGTGACCCCCCGCTGCACCCTATAGCCCCCTTTACTATTGACCACAACTACATTACTGGCAATGGCATCCAGACCACCAGATCGAACTACATGATACCAAAACACCCCTCCCAGATCAAGCCCGGGCCTAAGGATAAGCAGGGCCTGGATCCTATAATATAGAGGCAGCTTTTTAGAGAGGATTGGATATGGCTGATGATGAGGTTTTTAGGTC
>JARYLO010000134.1 GCA_029907605.1 Sedimentisphaerales bacterium | reverse complement strand
CGCGGTCCATGGGCTTGCGGTATAGCCAGGGGCCCTCGCCAAAGACCTCCGCACAGAGCTTGGCCAGGTTTGGGTCGTATTCCAGCAGCTCTGCCCTCGTGTTGACGTGGCAGTGGGAGCGGTCGTTTTCGCGGTTGTTGTCGAACCAGGATTGGACAGCCTCTGCCCAGTATTCATCGCAGTTGGTGATGGCATATGTGTTTGGCCAGAGGTTGCGGCGTTTGGCATCTTCGTATGTGGCCTTGAGCCTTTGATCAAATGTCGGGTCCAGTACAGACAAGGCTATCTGGTGGATGGTGTGGGCGAACTCGTGGATAAGGATGTTCTCCGTGGAATAGGGGTCGCCCGGAAAGCACAAGAGGTTTTCTTCCGCACAACTGATCGCCGGTGCCCTGCGCGTTGCGCCCAACCCGCGTGCCCGGCGGTCCCAGTACTGCTTGGGGGTCAGGTGGCTGTGCTCAGGGATGTCGGTGGTGAATTCGTTCCAGGCCATGACTACCACCCGGACACAATTGTCTGCCAAGGCCTTGATGATATCCCTACGGCCTGCCAGCATGTGGCTGATGATCCATGCAGCCTCCTTGATGGCATAATCGGAGACATTCGCAGATCCGATTATGGGAAGGCCATCCAGTAATAGACACTTCTGGTAGAACTGGGCCAGGTTGAACCTAGCCCGAACCTCCTCTGGGACCGCGCCCACCGTATAATCCTGTGTTTGCAGGCTGGCTACTTCCTGGTTCGGATCTGTGCCAGTACCCTGGCCAGATGGATCTGCACTTGGGTCCTGGCCCAGTACCAGGCCTAAGACTGGTAGGGCCGATGCCAGTGCGGCTATGGGTATGATGCGGGTCATCGTAATATCCATTTGCTAATTCAATCAAACCTGACTGGTTTGAACCTGCCAAGTGGATTCTAGCATGCAAGTATGCCGAATGCTACAGGCATTTCCCATGCGACGCATTGGGTTTGACGGCAAGGATGAGATTCGGTAGGATCAAGTGCCGATGATGGCTTTCGTAGCAAGGTGAACCCCAAGGCGCGGAGGTCATGAGGATCCGACACAGTGCCGTAGATAAATGGCTGCTTGATATTCAAAGGGCATGATATGATTAGATTCACTAAATGCAGTCTGGCGGTCTTGTTTGTGTTGACCACGAACCACTGTTGTCGTACTGGCCTTGCTGCAGATACAGGTGAGGTGTCGGCTGAGGTCTTGGGGAATATCCAAGGGATGGGGTTGGAGTCTGACAAGAGAACCGAGTGTTCTTTTTGACCCTGAGACAGGCAATTACGAGGTCTGGTTTTATGGGAAGGACAAGGATGGTAGCTATGTTGACAAGATCCAGCTAGATATAACTGGTGCCTTTGTAAAGGTGATCTCAGACCAGCCCGTACCGGTCAGGATCCAGCGGAGGCTCAGTATGATGGGCGTATCCTTGGATTCGTCTGGCGCTGGTGTGCCTGGAGCAGGGCCTAAGGTAGGCTCTAAGGTATATTTGCCGGTAAGCGTTGTTTCAGGGGCACAACTTGCCAGTGTACTTTCTGGGCATTCAAGACCTGTTGTCTCTGTTCAGTTCAGTGCGGGTGGCAAACTCGTTTCATCGGATGGCAGCGAGGTTGTTATTGTTTGGGACATCGAAACTGGCAAGATATTCCTGAGGTTGCCCAATTCTCATCTGCCTGTCTTCAGTCCTGACGGCAGGTTCATTGCAGCAGTCCGCAGCAGTGACGCGGCAGTGATCCTGCATGATTCTGTGACAGGTCAGACGGTTGCAAGCCTGCCAGGGCCTGGCCGTTCTAAGTTGGTGGTTTTCCTAACCTTTAGCCCCGATGGTAAGCTGCTGGCAGCAGCGGGCTTTGATGCAGCAGTGACTATCTGGGACGTATCAACTGGCAATAGCATTCGGACTATCCGAATGAGCGACTGGCGGGGTTTCGCATTCAGCCGGGATAGCAAGGTCTTTGCCACGGCCGATGGTTCAAAGGCCATGTTATGGGATGTAGCTACTGGCAAGAGGCTCAGGACATTTGACCGTAGCTATGCGAAGACGGTTGCCTTCAGTCAGGATGGCCGATTGCTGGCGATAGTGGATTTTGACATGTAGGTAGATTCTAATGGCAGGATAACTGCCATAGTAGGTAAGGGCGTTGTGCTGATAGACAGTGCCACAGGCACGGAGATAAAGGCCCTCAATTATGCGAATGGATCTACTGATTTGGGGGATGGATTTGAGTATTCTGTATACGATGCCGTAATCAGCCCAGATGGGAAATGGATTGCCACGACAGGAGAGGCCTTCAACCCCAGCCAGTATGCCAAGAAGTACCTGCCCGCCACGCTGTGGGATGTTGCGTCTGGCCAGAGGATCAGAACGATAGGAGGGCTTGCCCGTGAAGTGGTCTTCAGCAATGATAACAAGTTCCTCTTGTCGCTCTTTGCGGGGGAGACAAAATGGCGTAGACAGGCTACGCTCTGGGATGTCTCAACAGGTGGCAATATCCAGATCTTCGGGCAAGAACAGGCAAGTTCTGCAACCTTCAGTCCTGATGGAAGGATGGTTGCAGTGGGTCGGATGGATGGGAAGGTTGAGCTGTGGAGCCTGGAATACCTTGGCATCGCAGAGCTTTTCAAGAGGGACCAGTTCGAGACAACAGATGAGTATGCCAAGCGGGTGAAGGGGCTGAGGCTACCATACTCGCACAGGGTCACACTGGGCGTGTATGACGCTGACAGAGGTGGATTTGAGGTAGAGATCGAAGGCGTAAAGGTCTTTGTACCGATTGCCAAGGACCGGGCAAAGGAGATGGTTGCAAGCAGCGATTCGGTCTACATCCGCGGCGACCTGGTCTATGCATATGAAGATGTATTGGAACTGGTAGGTGCCCGTCTTAGCCTTGAAGGCGGTACTACTGGCACTCCATTGGAGACCGGCCGCGACAAGTAACCGAACTACCGGCTGGTTGGTGGGATCTTGGCACTAAAGATGCCTACTTAGGGCTTGTGATGGTCGCCAATACCTCCTTGCCGAATGCCAGGCAATCAGCACGCTTGAGGTTGTCATAGTCCTCAAAATTCGCCATCATCTTGGCGGTCTCAGGGTCCATAAGGGACTTTGTGATCCTGCCGAGGAATACCCTTGATGGCACCTTGCCAACCCCTAACAGGCGTGCCAGGTGGTTATCTATGAATGTGGCGGTCTGTTGAGGCCCGACCGGCTGTCCCATGTTGCCGCATACCGCAAACAGCCCACGGACTCGCTCCTTGAGCCAATCCTTGTTCTCAGTGATGTACTGCTGTAATTCCTTCGATGTGACCATGAATCGGATCGAGCCGCCTATGATGATATGCTCGAACCCTGTCAGGTCCGCGCCTTCGCGGACATCAAAGACATCTGCGATCCCGCCCATGCCTTCGGAGATCCATACAGCGGCATCGCGGGAGCTTCCGCACCAGGTGCTGTAAAGCACCGCACACTTCTTGTCAGAGGGCATGGGATAGTACTTCAAGGCCCAGGCCTTGTCTGCCAATGCTGCAGTACCGACAGCGGCATATCCGAGTTTCAGAAAGTCTCGCCTGTTCATGATCGACCCCTTCAAATTGACTCAAGAGCCCATAATCCAGACCAGATGCCCAGATTGTATCCAGGGTTGCTGAAATAGGCAATAAGTTGCCTTGCTTAAGAGAGCACTAGCGGCAATTCTTGATACAGGGACTTGCGACATTGCGAAGATAATACCGATAGCTGGTCTGCAGGGTATCTATTTGCATGGCTGGCAGGTGGAAGAAACCACTGTAGTAGGCTGACCTTTCGGACTATAGATACATGTAGCCCAATGCATGAACAATGAGGGATCGTCTGGGTCTAGGCCCTTGGACCTACAATAGGCCTCGTACATGGCCAGTGTGTCGCTTATGTGATACTGGCCAGCCTTGTGCTTCCATGGGCCGGGCGGCACCCATGCGTACCACTTGGCCTTGCTATATGGCTGGCCTGCCAGCAGCCAAGCTGCCAGGGCTGATGCAAGGCCTGCCCTATCTATGCCAGAATAGCAATGTAACAGTACGGGCCTTTCCGCCTGCCTGATCACCTGGATGAGCTTGAGTAGTTCGTTCCTCGGTGCAAGCTCGAAGGCACTTAGTCTGATGAACTCCACCTTTACCCCCATAGCACTGGCAATGGCCTGTTCTTGGGCGGCAAATGGGGCCTTGGGGCCACGTAGGTCCACGATGGTCCGGAGTTGGTAGTCCTTGATCCATTGCCTTAATTGTTTGGCAGATGGTTGACCTGATCTATAGACCTGGCCAGGTATGACACGCCTTATGTCGCCTAGGGCGATGTTGACGAGCCTGTAGGTAAAGGGTAGGGTCCCTAGGATCAGGACCAAAGACAATGGCCATATCCAGCAACGAGCCCGCGACACTAGGTTCCCCGAGGCTAAGCCCATATGGGCCTTAACCCGGCGTTGATTGCGAACACGGTCCATCTAGCCAATCCTTGTAGAAACCCTTCAAAATGCTCGAACCTTGGTTATACTAGCTTGCGATGATGGATCTGGCAAGGATGAAGTTAAGGCCTTTCGGATCGGAAGGCCCTGATGGCAATGGCAGGGCCAGTTTGCCAATGAGGCTTGGTCCATCCAGCACATCGCTGACTATGCTAGCTTCTTGCCTGCTTGGGGGGTTGACCATAGCTAGGTTTATCATCCTTGCCTTTGGCCTTGTTGAGCTCAGCGGTGATGAGGCCCATTACTGGGAATGGTCAAGACGATTGGACTGGTCATATTATTCTAAGCCCCCAGGCGTTGCATACACAATAAGGCTTGGCACCATGTTGTTTGGGGATACTGAGCTGGGGGTGAGGTTTGCTGCGCCCATATTGTCAGGCCTGGCCAGTCTGGTGATGTATCTGCTCGGCAGTCGCATGTATGACCGAAGGGTGGGTCTTGCTGCTGCAATGCTGGTGCAGATCATACCGATCTTCTCTGCATTTGGTATAGGTATGACCCCTGATACATTATTGATCTTCTTCTGGGTGCTCTCGCTGTATTGGCTACATCGCTGCTGGAAAGAAGGGCATGCCTCGGATTGGCTGGTGCTTGGGGTATTTATAGGGCTTGGCCTACTTTGCAAGTATGCCATCAGTCTTATCTATATACCTGCATTGCTGCTTCTGATTACGACCACTGAAGGCAAGGAGCGGCTGAGGACCGTGTGGCCTTATCTAGGGTGTGGACTAAGTCTTGTGTTCTTCTTGCCTGTGTTGATCTGGAACAGCAGACACGATTGGGTCATGTTCCGGCACGACCTTGGCCACATAGGGCCGCCAGGGGGTTCAGCTATTTCGGTATTCAGTCTGCTAGAATTCTGTGGGGGGCAGCTAGCAGCGATAACGCCAGTCTTGTGCGTGATGATGATCTACCTGGTGATCCGCAATAGGCGTCAGGATGCCTTCTGTTTCTGGTTGATCATGCCGATACTGGTTGGCTTCATGGCAAAGGCCGCGTTTGGGAAGGTCCAGGCCAATTGGCCCATGGTGGGCTGGCTCGCAGGATTGCCAGGCCTGGGGCGGTATATGCTGGATCAGATGCGGTGTGTGAACAAGGCCAAGAGACGCTGGATCTGGGCAGGTCTGGCCGTACCAGTAGTGGCTACGGTCCTGATCCATATGCCCATGGTCTTGCTGCGAGTGCCATGGCCGCAAGGGCTCAATCCATTCAGCAAACTGATAGGCTGGAGGGAGTTAGGCCGCATGGTCAGTGGGATCGCAAGGGATATGGATAGGCCACACTTTGTCGTCTCGGACCACTACATGGTGGCATCGGAACTAGCCTTCTATGTCCAAGGCAGGCCCTATGTGTATTGTGTAAATCTTGGCCGCAGGATGAATCAATACGATATCTGGCAGGACTTTAGGGCAGTCTTGGACCAGGCCGCCATCTACGTTTCCAATAGGCGTATGCCAGAATCGCTTGCCAAGGTATTCGATGTGGTAAGAGAGGATACCATTACCATCCATGGGCCGTCGGCCAGGCCCATGAAGAGGTTCCTTATCTACAGATGCTATGGCTTTAGGGGCCTTGAGCAAGGCAGGCCTTCAAGTTACTGAAGACATGTATGCCTGATAAGGATCCTGTTTGCCTGTATACACTGCACGCAAATGCCTATAGAAGACGCGACCCGGTCAGAAGGTGACAGTAACTAGGACCGACCAGATGGCAGCTCGGGATGTCAGATTGGCCACTTACCAGGCCTTGCCTCTAGTTCGCTCAGGGTAGCAGATCACCCCTAGCCACCTGTCTTTATCCTGCCGGACGAAAGCTCTGATGCCACCCGCTCCAGTTCGGCCATGGTTGCATCGATCTGTTCTACGATCTGCCTTTCTGAGTTGATGGACTTGTCTGCCATGGACTGGATGGTCTTTAGGCCGGTTGCGGTTAGGTCTGTGTCTAGGTATCGCTGGATGTCCTTGAGGTTACCGATATATGGGGTCAAGGCATCCTTGATGGCGGTCAACTGGCTATATAGCCTTGCGAAGCTGGACTTGGCCTGATTGATCCGGCCCAATGCCTGTTCCCTGAGATTTGGATCCTGGATGCTTACGACCTGCTCTCGCCAGTTGTCCACGTACTTATCAAGACTGGCCTGTATTGCAATCGCCCTTTCCCTGGTCTTCTTGACCATTCCATCTGCCTTCTTGACCGCACTGGCAAAGGTCTTGTACTGTGGCCTGAGGTCTCG
>JARYLO010000133.1 GCA_029907605.1 Sedimentisphaerales bacterium | reverse complement strand
GATGAGATCCTGAAGGCCGGCGAGGAGGCAAAGAACGGGTCCAGCGGCAGCCACAGGCCATAGACTTCTGCGCAGTAGGGTGGTCGATGGCCAGACGGGCTCCAGATAACCCCAATGCCGTCATGACCCTTGGCGACCACCTTGAGGAGCTCAGAGCTAGGCTGCTGTTGGCATTGCTGGGCCTGGCAGTAGGGGCTGTGATCAGCCTGGCAGTGGGCAAGTGGATTGTCCGCTGGATCCAGTTACCTTACCAGCAGGTAAGGGCACGTCATCCAGAGCTCCATGAATTGGCCTATCTGGCCCCTGCAGATGCCTTTATCGCGTACATGAAGATATGTGTGGTTTCGGGGTTTATCATCTCCGCACCCTGGGTCTTCTACCAGATCTGGATGTTCGTAGCAGCAGGGCTCTATCCCCACGAAAGGCGATATGTCCGCACGGCAGTGCCGCTGTGTGTAGGTCTATTCATAGCAGGGGTATTGTTCTTCGTGTTCATAATCGCCCCGATAAGCCTGGAGTTCTTCGTCAGGTTTGGTGAATTGATAGGAGTGGTACCGCTGTGGATGTTCCAGAGGTATGTATCGTTTATGGCCATAATGGCCCTGGTGTTTGGGGCCGGCTTTCAGACGCCTATTGCGGTCTTCGGGGTCTACAAGCTGGGTCTGGTCTCCATAGAATCCCTTAAGTCCAAGCGTAAGTTTGCATTGTTTGCCGCATTCGCCGTGGCGGCCATTGCCACCCCTTCGGTAGATGTCTTCAGCCAGGTTGCATTGGCCGTACCGCTGTACCTGCTATATGAGTTTGGGATCATACTGTGCCAAATCTCCAGGCGGAGGGCTGGTCGGTCGAGGCCTGTCAGTGCATAGGCAGGTGAGGATCGGCGGGCTTTTATTGGATGTGCCATTCTTCCAGGCTGCGTTGAGCGGCTATACCAGCTATCCGGCCAGGAGGCTCGCCAAGGATTTTGGTGCTCCGCTGGTGTGGGCTGGCTTGATCCTGGCCAGCAGTGCGGTGGATAGGCGGGTCCTGAGAAAGAGGCTCTATGCCCCTGGCGATGATGAGCATCCTATAGGTGCACAGATACTCTGGCATGAGCCTGAGTTGGCCGCAAAGGCGGCAAAGGCCTTGGTTGGGCTAGGTTATGACCTGATCGATCTGAACTTTGCATGTCCAGCGCCAAAGGTCCTGCGTAGGCAGAGGGGTGGGGCCATGATGATGTACCCATCCAAGGTCTTGGAGATATACAAGGCCGTGCGGGATGCGGTCACTGTGCCAGTTACAATAAAGATCAGGGCAGGCCTTGATCAGACCGATCTAGCAAGGACCTGCTTCTGGGAGATCGTTGAGCGTGTTGCTGCTGAAGGTATAGATGCATTGGTGATTCACTGCAGGACGGTCCTGCAGAGGTACTCTGGCAAGGCAGACTGGGCAGTGATCTGCCAGGTCAAGGGCCTATACCCAGGCCTGACCGTCATAGGCAGTGGCGACCTATTTGATGTACAGACTGCGCTAAACAACCTTCGTTCCAGTGGGGCGGATGGCCTGGCCATAGCACGTGGTGCAATGGGAAACCCCTGGCTGATAAGGGATCTGAGGGCGGCATTCGAGGGCAGGCCCATCCCTCCACCCCCTAGCCTGCAGGAGCAAGGGCAGGTCATCCTTTGGCACCTTGACCAGGTCATGCAGATCTACAAGCCGGCAAGCAGGGCTATTGCCTATTTTAGGAAGTTCATCGTGGGCTATACCAAGAGGCATGCGCAACGCAAGCAGGCCCTGCTGGACCTGCTCGGGGCAGGTACTATGGAGCAGTTGATCAGCAGGATCGGCCATTGGTATGGCCTGGCTGCAGATAGGGTCAGTCGATCAGGAGGACCTTTGCCCCTCTGATCCGACGCTGCTTGATCTCAATCAGGGCCTGGTTTGCCTGTTCCAACCGGTATATCTGGACCTCTGGCCTCAGTTGCATTGCACCTGCCAGGTCCAGCAGGTCCTTTACATCCTGTCTGGTGACATTGGCCACCGTCTGTATGTGGTGCTCCATCCAAAGATCGCGGCCGTAGTCCAGATCTAGGAGGGTATGCTTATCGTGATCCTCCTTCCGAATCGCATTTATTACCAACCTTCCACCAGGGGCAAGTGCTCGCAGCATCCTTACTATCGTGGACCAAACAGGGGTCGTGTCTATGATTGCGTCCAGTGGTACTGGGCAGTCCTGGTGGAAGTCGCCGGCCCAGGTTACACCCAACTGGATGGCAAAGTCACGTTCGGACTGCTGACGCGCAAAGACAAACACCTCCATCTCAGGAAACAGATATCTGACGATCTTCAAGACGATGTGAGCCGATGCACCAAAGCCGCTAAGGCCTAACCTGTGACCCCTTGCCAGCCTTGCCAACCTCACTGCCCTATACCCTACCGCGCCTGCGCATAACAGGGCGACTGCCTGGGCGTCCGAAAGGTATGCAGGTATTGCATAGATAAACCCAGCCACTGCCTTGATGTATTCTGCGTAGCCCCCATCTACGTCCCTGCCGGTAGCTACGAACTGGGGGCAGAGGTTTTCAAGGCCTTGCTGGCAGTATCTGCATCTGCCACAGGCCTTATAGATCCATGCAACACCTACCCTCTGACCTACCTGCAGTCCTGTGACGTCCGGGCCGATCTGTTCTATCAACCCAACCACCTGGTGGCCAGGGATGACCGGCAGTCGTGGGGGCGGGGTCCTGCCGCTGATCTCGTCCAGTTCGGTGTGGCATACCCCACATGCCTTGACCTTTATCAGTACCTCACCAGGCCCCGGTAGAGGAATAGGTACATCTGCAGGTTCCAGTAGGTCAGTCTCAATATCTAGATCGCAGATCCTTGGGATGATCATCGCCTTCATATTCGATCCACCTTCAAGTATGTTAGCTTCAGCCTATCGCAACTGTGTCCACAGCAAGGCCCGCAACATCCTGCTTATCTCCAGGAATGGGACTGGTACGGTCTCTACATCAGCCAGGGTCCCGCTGACCTGGACTGCAGTCACCTGCCTCTGCAATGAGGTCATCATTCTATCCAGATCCGCAATCCCAGGGACCTTGAGGCCCTTCAGTGGTCTGGTAGAGGTGATCAGGAACCCTTCTACTGTGCTTTGGCTGCCAAGGGCAAGGTCCGCTATCCTTCCTTGGCCTCTTATCTCAGAGCCACCTTGGGTATAAAGGAAGTTCGAGATTTGTATGTTCCGGCCTATCCATTGCAGCTCCAACTCGCCTGATCCATGATGCCCATCGCTCGGCAGGTTCCTCAGTAGTGATGCAAGGGGCCGGATCTCCTTCAGGTCTGCATCCCTCAGCCTCAGTTGTCCATGGCCTGCCAGGCTGTTGAGGCCAGCTCCTATGGTTATGCTGACACTTCCAAAAAGCCTGCCCCTTGCCTTGGTTGGCCTTGCAGTAACAGTCGCCATTAACTGCCGTAGATCAAGGTCATTGAACTCTGTCAGCAGGTGCGTCTGCCTGGTGCCAGGGTTCTTGGTGCTATTGAGCCAAAAGCTGCTGACACCTTCTAAGGCATGGATCTTGCCCTCACAGATGATTCGGCTGGGTCCTATGTGCCATATAGCGGAGATACCAGCAAGCTGTGCCTGTCTGTATCTCCCATCAACCTGTAGCGAAAGCATTGCACAGAGGGGTTCAAGAGGTCTATCACCATCCTGGGCCCAGATCCGCAATGAACCGGATGCCTTGCCCTCAAGGCCTGCAAGGGCAGGATTGAGCCTATCCAAGATGGATAGGTCTGCTGCATCCAGCATCAGATCCAGGCGGCTGGCAAACGGCCTGTCTAGATCAATAAACCCATGGCCTGCGATGGTGCCATCAAGTAGCCTACCTGATATCTGGGCCACAAAGACCGACCGCCCGGAAAGCCTGATCGTGCTATCGAGTTTGCATATGGTCTGGCCTGCGGCCGCTATGCATGTAGATACCGAGGCATCTCCACTGGCCGTCTGGTCCTCTAGGTCCAGATCAACCCGGACCCAGCCGGTTGATCCTGTGTCCAAGCCCCATTGTGCCATATGTACGGGCCAGTTGGTCATTTGGAGGTCCAGTGATAGGTGATCTGGCCTGTTGAGGTCGAGTCTGGCCGTCCCCTGCATCAGGCCTGTTGCCTGTTCGACGACAGCCTGTTGGATCAGTATCGATCCATCCTTGATCGATATGCGGCCGGATGCACGTTCTGCGGTAACAGGCCCAACCCGCAGGTCCTTGCCAGACCATCGGCCTGATCCGGACATGGCCGACCATCTCCCAGCCTGGCCAGAAAGCCTCAATGCCGCATCTATCTGGCCTGAGGCCCCAATCTTAAGGCCAACCAACTGCGTCAGCTTGGTCAGGGCCAGTCCTGTCAGGTTCACATCTGCATAGGCCGTCCCTTTATCTAGGTCGTAGCCGCAACTGGCAATGAGACTGGAGCCAGCCAGATCAGTAGGCCTCGTCTGCACCTCTAGGGACCTTTCCGAAAACCTGGCAGAGCCTGTCAGGTTCACATCGTCGATCACGCCCTTTGCCATGGTTAGGCCCTTGCCTTGTAAGGACCAGTCTGCGTGCACGTGCACAGGTGCAAGGGTGCCGGTGGCCTTGACCTGGCATCGGTAATCCCCATACACAGCAGACCTTATCTGTACCGAGCCAGAGCCATCAAGCCTTCTATCGGCCAGGTCCACCGCTAGTTGGGCCTGGCCCTTCCATGCATTGGATCCTGCTGCCAACCCAAGACCAGGCCAGGCCTCAGTTATCTGACCTGCCTGCAGAGAAAATACTACCATGTGTCTGTGCAGATCCAGATCGACCATTAGGTCCGTCGGACTGCTGCCATGCAGGTCGATCTGAGTGACCCGGACCAATCCATTCTCATATCGCAAGCTTATGCCAAATGGTCCAAGGGCCAAGTGTCTTGGGCCGACAGAGAACCTAACCTGATGGACCATTACCTTCCAATCGCAGGCGAGGTAGCGACTTACAGCACCTGAGATATCCGCTGTGGCGTACCAGCCGAGCGGGCCGGTCTGGCCGGTGGTGTGAGCGGTGGCCTTGACCATGCCCGATTGGCCTATTGTGAACTGGCAATCCAGACTAAACCTGATGTGGTCGGCCTTCCGGATGGTCCCTGCTAGTGCCCCACTGCCCGTTGCACTCTCCAGTGAACCACAAAGGCCAATCGCCAGATCCTTGCCGATCCTGGCAAGGCAGGCCAGCGTGCCCCCTTGCTTGCTGACGGCTAGCTCGCAGTTGGGCAATCTTAGGGATGGCAGACCTGGGATGGCCAGCACGCCTTCAAGGATCCTGCAGGAGGTCTTGGCAGGGTTTAACGAGAAAAGGATCTTGCCACTGAATCTGTAGTTGCCCACAGAAAGGTCCGAGATGGATGCATTGACCAGGGGCCTAGGCCCAAGGTAGCTGTCAAGCTCGGCCTTGATCCTGACCTGGTCTTGGATCCCAAGGCTAGGGCCAAGAAGTGCCTGGAGCCTTTCTGAGCTGAGCTTGATGGAAAGGCGTGCTGGCGACAGGACGCGCAGCCCAAGCCATGCAATGCAGCCATTGAGCTCGGTCAGTCTTATCTCCCAGGATTGGTGGTTTGGATCTGCCTGCAAGGCTATAGAGGGCAGCCGTGTCACATTACCACCGTGGACCAGACCCAAGTGGATCTGATGAATCCTCAGGTATGGCGGTCTGGATCGGGGCAGCCTGGGCCTTTGCAGCAGTGCAGCCATTCCTGCCAGGTCAGGTAGATTGCTGCGGTCGATCATTCCTTCCAGGGATGTGATCTCGATGGCCCTTATTGCATTAGGCCTGCCCAGGGCCAGCAAGGGCAGCGCCCTATGCCGGATGAGTACCTTGCGGATCTCAAGACATGTGCCGCCTTGACCACCTAGGCCTATCTGATCTATGAGGGTCTGGTGCCAGCCGCACTTGATCTCAGATCCAGCCGCCAAACCGTATTTCCTCTCTATGTAGGTCCTGACCTGTCGGCTGGTATATGTCTTCAGGAGCACATTCAACCCTACCACCAGCCCGACTGCAAGAAGGCCAACTACGACCAGCCCAAGCAGGGCAGTCCATTGCCGTCTTAGGTTGCCTGCTGGCCTGGCCATTGCAGTCATGCCAGTTACTCCGACTGGTGTTCGATGGTGACGATGGTCCCTACGGTCCTGGGTCCAAAACCAAGCAGCCACCAGTCAGCCCTGTATGCCTTGCCTGTGGATGGCCCCCAACTGGTGATGATCTGGCCGGTGTCGGCCCAGTATGCAACATAGGCAATGCTGGCGAACCCAACCTGTTTGATCTCCTTGGTGATCGCGATCTCTGGGGTCACAAACGCGCTAAGTGGTACTATCGCCTGACCACTGGTTGCTGCAGTACCTGACCCAAAGGAGGGTAGACCAATGAGGCTCTCATACCTGTCTATGCCTATGCCACCACTTCTGACCTCCAGGATCACCTCAGCTTGTTCTCTCTTTGGCGCAAGCAAGGCCCCTGACTCCAACAACCTTGCCCTGATCTGGCCCAAGACAAATGCCTTTTCAGTACTGATAGCTAGGTAGGTCTCGTCAATGAAGACCCGCCTGCCCCTCAAGGGCTCAAAGGAGATCGGCTTTATGGCTGCTATGGCGGCCTCAGACATGAGGAACTGCTCTGTGGCCGTGCGTTGTGGGTCTGTAACACGGACCGTTGCACACCCATGATGGCAGAACAGCAAGGCCAGCAT
>JARYLO010000132.1 GCA_029907605.1 Sedimentisphaerales bacterium | reverse complement strand
CTACCACCGCTTCTTGCCCGATGGCCGCTGGACCATGGAAAGGCTCTGGCAACTGCTGGCGAAAATCCTCATTCAAGCATTCTGTCGAAGCGGAATCATCACACTGGCTCTGGACGATACACTGTTTCATCGGGCAGGCAGAAAAGTCCAGGCGCTGGATGGTGGCGAGGTGCCGTTCGCTCGACGGGCAAAACCATAGTCTATGCCTGGGGTCTGAACTGGTCGTGTTGACTTTGCAGATCCAGCCGCCCTGGGGCGGGGAACCTCTGGGCTTGCCTATCAACATGCGATTGCAGCGGAAAAACGGCCCGACCTTGATAGAGTTGGCTACGCAGATGATCGACGAGATTTGTCAATGGTTCCCGCAAAGGCCGTTTCGGGTGATCGCAGATGGGTTTTACGCCACCCTGGCTGGAAAACCGTTGGGTGCAGTCACAATCATCTCCGGGATCAAACGCAATGCCAACCTGTACGATCTGCCGCCGAAGCGAAGAAAGAAACCGCCAGGGCGTCCTCGTACCAAGGGAAAGGAGCTTACCAAACTGGAGAGGATGGCGGCCCACGTTCAGAACTGGCAGACGGTTACATTCCGCCAGCGAGGCACAACCGCCAAACGCCTGGTTCATATTCGTGTTGTTCTGTGGTACACGGTCAGCTGCAAGCCCATCCTGCTGGTTATCGTTCGGGACCCGAATGGCAAAGAGAAAGACGACTTTCTCTTCACGACCGATGTGACGATGGCCCCTGCCGAGGTATTGGCCTGCCATGCAGACCGCTGGGCCACAGAAGATACATTCAAAAATACCAAGCAGCTTCTCGCCGGTCAAGGGCCGCAGACCTGAAAAGGCCCAGGCCTGGAGCGGGCGGCCGGTATGAGCCTTTGGCTGTACTCGATGGTCTGGTTGTGGTACCTCAGGCGGAAGTCCGGACGAAGGTATTTCGCTGTTCAGCCATGGTATCGTCAGAAGTCGGCCCCAAGCTTTACGGATGCCCTGGGTCCACTGCGCCGTGAGCTTTGGCGGCAGAGAATAAAATGCATGTTCGGTGTTTCGGCCGTACATGACAAAAATTCGCGTTTCTGCTGGAGGCCCTAGCCCCAGCCCCTTGACCATCAACAAAAATGCGAAAGTTCACTTTATGTTGACTCAAGCAAACCGAGACTTGTCGAAGGATTCATAAAGAATACCTTCACCGCCATGATGGCAGGGGTGCGTGAGTCTTCTATTCAGTTGGGCTTGATTGATGCAGCGACTTTTGATAGTGGGATTCGGCCGCTGTACAGAACTGCAGAACCTGATGAGGTCTTCTGTTATACGTTTTTCAAGGCCGTTGCAACAAGAATGCCGGGGGCCTAACAATCTGTTTCAACGGACACAAGACTGCCACTGAACCGAGATATTAGCCGGTCTTTGTGCTTGGGCCAACTCATCGCCCGGAGCCTTGCGGAGGACCTTGATATGATCGGCCTGACCTGGCTGCGAGGTTGAATACAGCACTTACCCTGCTCCAGAGGATGTGCAAGGTACTTTCCGAGCACATTG
This sequence comes from Sedimentisphaerales bacterium, assembly GCA_029907605.1. Lineage (GTDB taxonomy): Bacteria > Planctomycetota > Phycisphaerae > Sedimentisphaerales > Anaerobacaceae > DTPU01. The sequence continues at coordinate 5,240 of JARYLO010000132.1, read as the reverse complement.
GTGTAAGCAGTCTCTTCGATACAAGGTTCGTATCAACTGGTGGCTTGCCGAGCAAGGTGTCCAGAGACTTAGACAGGGCCTTCAAGCTCAGGCGGATCTGCAACCATAAGGTCACAGAGCCAATTTGATTTGAGAAGGCATAGGACGCTTTCTCCAAGGCCAGCCAGCTTGATCGCACTATACACAGGGGGCGTTTTCACAGTAGATCATGTCCGCATTTCGTAGCGGCTCCATAATGCCATTCTGGAGCTTACTCTCTTGCTTGTTGCTTAGGTTGATCCGTCCCGCCCTCACCTTAAGTTCCTCGACATACTTCTCAACGGTCCCTTTCCTTGCCCTCCTGCCAAGGGTTCTGCTTGCTGCCAAACTCCAACGGCTTCTAGGTCGTTGAGTTCCGCATTGAGAGGTTCGGCCCACAGAAGGATCACAATTGCCCAGCGGTCGGGTGACTCGATCTCAACCTGATCTTTTCATTGGCCGACAGAAGCACCAGCAGGTCTAGGGGGGGACCATTAGAGAAGGAAAGGACGTCAAGATGCAACTACTCCTGAAGACAGAGACAAAATGCGACCTTGAACATGGCATCTCAAGGCCAGGGGTTATTGCGGCCTGGCCTACAGCGATGTCGTTTGCTCTTTGAGGTTCCAAGGCACTGGCAGGCTGCCGGCGTTCCTGGGCCCGACATTGCGGGGAGGGATCGGCATCCACCTCAAGAAGGCGATCTGCCACAGGCCAAGCTCCGATTGTACCTCGTGCATGCTCCGCACCAGTTGCCTGTACTGCTATCTTTTCGATGGGGTGGCACCGCCTGAAAGGGATATCATGCGACTCTATCCGAATATCCCGCAGCCGTTTGTGATCAAGGCAGGGTGTGGCCATGTCCTTGAGGTGAAACCTGGCACTGTGCTCTCGTTCGGCCTTACGCTCTTTGGAAAGGCCGCTGATCAGTTTCCCTATATGCTCTACAGCCTGATCAAACTCGGAAAGGCCGGCCTGGGCAGCGAAAGGATCCCATTCGAGTTGGTCGAGGTCAGGCAGCCTGGGGTAACCGAACCTGTGTACACACTGGACGGCCATTGCATAGGCAGGCTTCGCCCACGGCCCCTCTACCTAGACGTAGACGGCTTAGATACGAACCTGCTGATCCTGGAGTTCGTATCGCCCTGCCGTATCCGGGTTGACGGTACATATGCCAGGCGCCCGCAGTTCGCCGAGATAGTGAAGGCCACGATTCGCAGGCTCTCTATCTTCCAGGCATTCTATGGTGAACCGATACCGGAATTCCGCCAGAGGGCATTGAGCCTCCTGGACTCTACGGAGGTCAGCCTGTTGCAGGATCAGACGCACTGGTACGGCTTCAATAGATATTCAAACCGCCAAGCCAGATCGATCCCTATGGGTGGGATCGTGGGCCGCATGGCCTTTGGAGGCCAAATAGGTCCATTCCTGGGACTTCTAAAGGCCGCTGAGATCGTGCATCTCGGCAAGGCCACAAGCTTTGGCTTTGGTCAGATTCGCGTTGCAACTGATGAGGCAGCCAATGGACAAGGAATTGCTTGAATTGACGATAGCGGCATTCTTACATGACATCGGCAATATCGGCCAAAGGGCCAATATACGCCTAAGCCAAGAAACCAGAAGCCTCGAGCGATTCGTCTGCCCGGTGTAACAGGGGACCTACAGCCACAAACACGTGCTCCATACCAGTGAATTCTTTGAATCTATGCACAATTGGCTGCCAGATGGGGTAGACGGAAAGAGGATAGCCAGTATTGCAAGTTACCATCACAGCCCATCAGACCAACTGCAATTCATCGTCCAGCAGGCGGATTGGCTTTCTGCGGGCCAGGATCGCGCGGCTGCCGGAGCTGAAGAAGAGCAGACGGGTGTGCACTTTAGATCCTCGAGGATGCAGAGCATCTTTCGAACCCTCTTAGGGGATTCCCCATCGCAGAGCCAGTTACCCTTCTTTGCCCTGACCACGGCGGATGTATTCCGCAATGCCATCAACTGGAAGCACTACACGGCGGCCAATCGAAGGCTACAGGAGGTCCTGGGGGAGATCTTGGATACGCACGGCCAACAAGAAAGCGGTGCCGATGTGGAATGGACTTATCAGAAGATCTGGGATTGCCTGAAGGATCGCCTGGCCAGATTGCGCCGGGCTCCGATTTCCATCTGGCTTGATGAGCTTTGCTGAGTCTTTACACAGTACACCTGGTGCATCCCAAGCAGTCAGGCCGATTACCCTGATGTGGCCCTTCTAGACCATTCCTTGAGTACTGCGGCCTTTGCCGCTGCACTTTACCACTATCACGTGCAGAGAAACACCCTTTCGATAGACGCGATCAAGGATATGCGGCTAGCCAAGTTTAGGCTGGTTAGCGGAGACCTCAGTGGTATCCAGGACTACATATACCACACCGCACGCGAGCAACCCAAGGGTGCAAGCAAGCGATTGCGTGCTAGGTCCTTCTACCTGGGCCTTCTGACCGAACTTGCAGCCAGGATGATACTGGAAGAACTCGGTCTGTTATGCTTTAACCGGATCATAAATGCCGGGGTAAGGTTTACGTTACTCGTACCCAATACCAAAGCAACCATGGACCGCCTCCATCAGATCCGCAGGCAGATCGGTCGATGGTTTTTCATTCACTTCAAGGGCCTGCTCAATCTCAACCTGGACTTTGACCTGGAGATCGCCGGCCAGGATTTCATGTCTGGCAGGTTCGGCCAGATCCAACGGCAATTGGCCTGGCACACGGAGAAAGCCAAGATCCTGCCATTTGCCTCATTCCTGCAAGTGGATCGTAAATGGGACCCATCAGTATTCCTGCACGAGAACACCTGCTCAGACCAAGGCGAGGCATTCCTAGACAAGTTGGGCAGCCAGCTGCCTAGGGCTGGTTCCATCTGCGTTGCTCGTGCAGACTCCACCGCGGCTGCCGGTGCAGACCATCCTTTTGCCAGGCCCTTTGATTATTACACCATCGATGTCCAGCAAGGCTATCCTGCCGAGTTATCAAATCTTACTTGTGTACTGGAACTCGTACCGCCACCAGATGGCAGGGCCTTAGAGAGGGTAAAGTATGGGTGGCTTGTGGCAACATACGTCCCACGGATATCGGACCAGGATCTACAAGTCTGCAACCAGCCTAAGGTACAGAGGTGGCTCGCCTCTGTGGGCAGAGAAGAGCAGGACGAGGCCCAGTCCTCCCAGGTAGGCGGCACAAAGACATTTGCGCACCTGGCTTTAGATACGCTCCAGCGGCTTCCCGACGGTACCTTCAGGGGCCAACCATTGTTGGCGGTCTTGAAGGCAGATGTCGACAGATTAGGCTTTCTCTTAGGCTTTGGATTCGGTGGTAGGGCATCCATCGGAAGGATGGTCAGCCTTTCGCGCCAGCTAGACTTCTTCTTCAAGGCGGTATTGCCAACATTATTGGCCAGACCGCCTCGGGCAGATCCTGAATTCAGGAATATCTACGTCGTCTATACGGGTGGCGACGACCTACTCATGGTCGGCCCATGGAACGCCGTGCTCAGGTTTGCTGCCTTCCTGGACGATGCCTTCAAGGCCTTTGTGTTCGATGCGAAGGCCATGTCCATATCTGCCGGGATTTCCTTTTTTGCCCGCAACAGTCCTGTGATCCAGGCCGTGATGGAGGCGGACGAGGCACTGGAAAAGGCCAAGGATGCGGGTAGGAACCGTATATGTGTGTTCGGCCAGGTCCTTCGGGCCCTGGAGAACGGCCAATTCCTAGATGAACTCATATGCGGCCATGTACTAGGTATCAGGATAAGTAAGTCGCTCATCTACCGGTTCCTGACCTATGCCCGCATGGCGCAGGATACCAGCCGCTGGCACAACCTGGCATGGCGATCACGCATGGCCTATGATCTGGCAAGGAACGTAGAGGTCGAAAAGGATCACCCACAGGCAGTGAAGGCCAAGGAAAGACTCGAGCAGATGACCGTCTTGAGTGCAGACGGGTCCTCGATCGATAAGTTGATAGTCGCAACCACATATTGTCTATACCAGAATCGTGGAGGTCTATCATGAACACGAACAGACAAGGTGTGCCTCACGAAAAACACAGGCAAGACTATCGCAGAGACGCACAGTCGCAGGCGGGCCAGCGAGTCGTCCAGGTCAACTTCTTTCGGAATAAGGCCCAGAAGGAGCTAGACCCAGATCTACTCGATAGTAAGGCCCAGCAACAAGCGGGACTTCTGCACGAGCGGGTCAACAGTGCCCAAATAATGAAATTCTTCGGTGATATAAAAGGATTGTATCTCAGGCTGGAGCAAGGGAGGCCCTGGAACCAGATAGAGCCTATGTTTCGAATGATAAAGAGCAAGGCGGCCTATGCAGCGAGCTCGGGCAGGGCGGGGAGGATCCCAGAGGAGTTCAGGGACTTCCTGGTTGTGAATATAGATAAGGTCAGAGACGAAGACGACCTCAGGGCGTTCGTTTTGTATTTCGAGGCAGTTCTAGGTTTCATGTACGGAAAGGGGTTGGTAACAAAATGAACGAGACTACTTGGCACATAAAACAACTGAAACGTATCCGAGGAAAGATCAGGGTCTTGACCGGGCTGCATATCGGCGGGTCACCAGAACGGATGGAGATAGGTGGCGTGGATAACCCCATCATCAGGGATCCGGCCAATGGAGAGCCATATATCCCAGGCTCTTCCTTGAAGGGCAAGATGCGGTCACTCATGGAGTGGCACCTTGGCAAACTGCAGGATGACGGCAAGGTCCATGACTGCAGATCACCAGACTGTCCCATCTGCCGTGTGTTTGGCTGCCCCGCATCAGACAAAGTCGGTCCTGGGCCTACCAGGCTCATCGTGCGGGATTGTATGCTCAGCGAGGAAGCCAGAGAGAATTACCTCAAAGGGGCCGAGATTGCAGAGATCAAACACGAGAATTCCATAAATCGGATTACTGCAATGGCCAACCCAAGGCCGCTCGAGAGGGTCTTGCCTGGGGTTACATTCGACCTCGACCTTGTCTATCGTGTGATCGATACAGGCGACGATGGCAGGACGGATACTGACTACTTCCAGAAGGTTGTCCTAAAGGCCCTCGCGTTGGTGGAGAGCGACTTCCTTGGAGGATGTGGTTCCCGTGGGTGTGGTAAGGTCAGATTCGAGGATCTAAAGGACGAGAAGGGCCGTAAATTATCCCTGCCGAGTCTGGAGAGCTGAACAATGGCCATTTACCAGGTTACG
>JARYLO010000131.1 GCA_029907605.1 Sedimentisphaerales bacterium | reverse complement strand
GCTTGTGTACAACTACTTGTGTATCGGCAAGGAGGCCTCGTTCTTATTAATCAACCACCAACCATGGGACAGTTACTGAATGCCATGGGATTGTGTCACAGGATATATCTTGGTAGCATGGTAAGGATGTGGCAGGCAGATTAACCTGCAGATGATTAGGTGCGTTTGTGAGTCTAGTCGATCGTGTCCGCGACGGGCCATGTTCCGCAATGCTCAATCCAGGGGCATGCCTTGATATGAGGGCCAAGGAGGTCTAGTGTTCCGGCGTCGTTCCAGTGGGATCCTGCTACACATAACCTCCCTGCCTTCAGCATATGGAATAGGCGATCTTGGTCCTGAGGCAGCAAGATTCCTTGCCTTCCTGAAAAAGGCAGGTCAGTCTTTTTGGCAGGTCCTGCCTATAAACTATACCACAGCAACTACTGGTTTTTCGCCATACAACTGCCTTTCGGCATTCGCAGGGAATGTATTGCTCATCAGCCCTGAGAAGCTTTATCAGGATGGATGGATCAGCAAGTCCGAGCTGATTGACACAAGGATGGTTCCATCCCGCCAGGTGGACTTCAGTCGGGTATGGGTCACCAAGGCCAGGCTCCTTGCCCGCGCGTTTGAGCGGTTTCAGGAGGCGCCCAGGCCTGATGGTTTTGAGGAATTCATCAGAGGGCAACAAGGCTGGCTGGACGATTTTGCCCTATTTGCAGGCCTCAGGCAGAGGATCAGGAGGCCCTGGCATCAATGGCCAAAGGCCCTACGGGATCGCCATCCCAAGGCCCTGGAACAGGCCCGAGCCCAGATGAAAGAAGACATACTTCGCCATCAATTCTATCAGTTCTTGTTTTGGCGACAATATGCCCAGTTCAAGGAAGCCTGCCGCGAGCATGGGATCTGTCTGATAGGGGATATCCCGATATACCTGGCCTTCGATAGTGCGGATGTCTGGGCACATCCCGAGCTGTTCAAGCTGACCGAAGACAGGCGTCCAAGGTTCAAGGCTGGGGTGCCCCCTGACTACTTCAGCCGTACTGGACAACTGTGGGGCAATCCTGTCTATGATTGGGATCGGATGGCACAGGATCAGTACAGGTGGTTCATAGACCGCATAGCCTACAACCTCAGTCTGTTCGATATGGTCAGGATCGATCACTTTAGGGGCCTTGTAGCATATTGGCAGATTCCTGCAGGGCATAGTACGGCAAGGAAGGGATGTTGGGTCCCAGGCCCAGGCAGGGGCCTGCTTGAGGTCCTATTTGCCAGATTCCCGATGGCCCCCATCTTCGCAGAGGACCTGGGCTATATCACCCCAGACGTCCGGGAGTTGATGCATCAGTTCGGGTTGCCAGGGATAAGGGTGCTTCAGTTTGGTTTTGATGGGGATCCTTCGACCAATTGCCATGCGCCACACAACCATGTCCGGGAGGCCTTGGTCTATACAGGCACGCATGACAACAATACATCTCGTGGTTGGTTCGAACAGGAGGCGACCCCGATCCAAAAGAGGCGTCTGAGGGAATATCTGGGTTACCGTCCAAAGGCTGATACGATCTCTTGGGATCTGATCCGCCTTGCCTATCAGTCTGTTGCATGCCTGGCGATCATCCCAATGCAGGACGTGCTTGGCCTTGGATCGGCGGGCCGCATGAACCATCCTGCCAGGAAGAGGGGGAATTGGCTTTGGCGGATGAGGCCAGGGGCGGCGAGCATGCGGCTTGCGGACCGCTTGGCCGAGCTGACCCAGACCTGTGGTAGGCTGTAGGTGGTCTCTAGTTGCCATGGCCTAAGGCACAGGGTTCCACGATGGATCTGGGAGTCAGGTCTTTGATATACAAGGATCGGTTCAGGTTCCAGATAGCCGCAGATGCAACGGCATTGGCGGAGGCTGCGGTAGACCTGTTGGTCTCGATGGTCCGAAGGACCCTGACACAAAAGGACCGCTTCCTTCTGGCCATACCTGGTGGGGCCACACCTGCGCGATTCTTGGAGTTACTGGCCAGCAGGGCCGACCTACCTTGGGAGCGGATCTGGATATTCTGGACCGATGAAAGGTTTGTCCCGCATGACCATCCTGACAGCAATTATGGTCTGGCAGCAAGGACATTGCTATCCAAGGTCAACCCAAGGTTCTATCCAGTCCAAACCGGCCTAGCAAACCCATGTTTGACGGTTATCGACTATACCAGGGCCTTGCATGAGGCATTTGGCCTTCAGCCGGGCCAGACACCGATATTCGACCTGATCATCCTTGGTATGGGCACTGATGGCCACATCGCATCCTTGATGCCCTATTGTTATGCCCTGGTCGAGGAGCTTGGGCCAGTCTGCACGGTATGGATGCCTGATGGCAGTTGCAGGATCAGCTTGACTAGCCAGGTCCTAAGGGCGGCAGACAGGATCGCGTTGCTCATCAGCGGACAGCACAAGGCAAAGGTCTTGGCAGATGTCCTGAGCCATCGACCTGATCCGTTGCGCTATCCTGTACATATCCTGTGGCCGGTATTGGATAAGGTCGTGTGGATGGTGGATCATCAAGCGGCAGCGTTGTTGGATGTTAATTACTAGCCGGCCGGATCACCTCAATGTGCCTCAAGAAACGGCGGTCATCACAGGCGGGGTGATCGGTTCTGAAGTGGACGCCTCTACTTTCCTTGCGTATCAGTGCAGATCTAGCCATCAAGAATGCAACCGTCAGCATGTTCTGGCACTCCCAACCTTCTGGGTCGTCAAATACCTTGTCCATGACATATCTCTGCCAGAACCTAATGATCTCCATGGCCTCGTTCAATCGCTTTCCAGTCCTGCTTATGCCCACGTTCCTCCACATCAGGGCCCTGAGGGAGTTCCTGACGTCGGTGGTGTCAAGCTTGGATCGATCCGACCTGGGCACTTGATACTGGATCACAGGGTGCCTGAAGACCGCTGCATTGTTGACTGGGGCATTTGAAACGAATGCACCTGCCAGCCTTCCAAAGACCAGTCCTTCCAGTAACGAATTGCTGCCGAGCCTATTGGCACCGTGTAGGCCTGTGCAGGCCACCTCCCCACATGCCAGTAGTCCTGGCACAGAGGTTTGGGCGTCTAGGTCTGTCTTGACCCCTCCGATCATGTAGTGGGCACTGGGCCTGACAGGGATCAGGTCGCGGCTTACGTCTATGCCAAAGCTCTCGCATACCTCACAGATCATGGGGAACCGCCTGGCCACAAGCCCCTTGTCAATATGACGGATATCCAGGTATACGTGTGTTGCATCGGTCTTTCGCATCTGGGCTAATATGGCCCGGCTGACCACATCCCTTGGTGCAAGCTCGGCAGCAGGGTGATAGTCCGGCATGAACCGCCTGCCCTTGACGTCTACCAAGATAGCCCCTTCGCCTCGCAAGACCTCGGTGATCAATGCCCTAGAGGCACCTGCTATGTATAGGGTCGTTGGATGGAACTGCACGAACTCCAGGTCCTGCAGGACTGCACCTGCCCTGGAGGCCATGGCCAGCCCATCACCTGTAGCAACTGGCGGGTTGGTGGTCTCCCTGTATATCCTGCCAAGTCCGCCAGTGGCAAGGATCGTATAATTGGCCCAAATGATCTGTAGGCCGTGATGCTTGTCCAGACCTATAACGCCCACACAGCGGCCCTCTTGATCGGTCAGCAGGTCAATAGCAAAGAACTGCTCGATGACCCTGATATTTGGCCGCTGCTGCACCTGTGCTATAAGCGTCTGCGCGATGGCCGTGCCGGTCCTGTCTCCATAGGCATGGGCGATCCTAGGGTAGCTATGGCCCCCCTCAAGGCTCAGATGCAGGTCCTGAGCCGATCGATCGAAAGGCGCACCCCAAGAGAGTAGTTCCCTTATGAGCTGTGGTCCTTGCCTGACGACCAGTTCTACCACATGCTGGTCACATAGCCCGCAGCCTGCCTTGATGGTGTCGTTGATATGGGCCTCAAAGGAATCTGTTGGGTCCAGTACGGATGCGATACCGCCTTGGGCGTTGTAGGTGTTGCTATCCTCGATCGAGCCCTTGCAGACGAGTATGACCTTCCTTGTGCTTGAGGCCTCTATGGCCGCCCTTAGGCCTGCTATGCCGCCACCGACCACCAGACACTGTGTGGCAAGTTGTGGGATCCCCGCAGAGTCAACATTGACCAGGTACCGCCTGACCGGAGGCTGCGGGTACTTGCTATATTGGCTAGGAACAGTATCGACCATAGGTAGTAGTCTAGCGGCCTAATTGTTCTATGCAAACCCCTCATGGACATGTCCTGTTCGGAGGATTTGATATTGCTAGGCTTGGAGGCTACAATAACAAGTTTACACCGGTAGCCACCGGATCATAGAGATCTTGTCTGGTAAATGGACAGGTTTATAGACATCGTAGGCGCCAGTGAGCATAACCTCAAGGGGATCAACCTGAGGATACCCAGGGACTGTCTTGTGGTACTGACTGGCATAAGTGGCTCTGGCAAGAGCTCGTTGGCCTTTGACACCATCTATGCAGAGGGCCGCCGCAAATACGTGGAATCCCTCAGCGCATATGCCAGGCAGTTCCTCGAACAGATGCAAAAGCCTGCGGTCTCCGAGATCACGGGCCTACCGCCCACCATAGCCATTGAGCAGCGGTCAGGCGGCGCAAATCCCAGATCTACCGTTGCAACCACAACAGAGATCTATGACTATTTCCGCCTGCTGTTTGCCAGGATAGGTCAGCCACATTGTTGGATCTGCGGCAGGCCCATCAGCCGCCAGCATGCCTCCCAGATAGTGGATGACCTGATGACAAGGCCAGAAGGCACAAAGATACAGGTCTGTGCCCCTCTGGCCAGGGGCAAGAAGGGAGAGCACAAGGATATCCTGGCAAGGATCCAAAGGGAGGGGTTCGTCCGGGTGATGGTGGACGGCAAGGTCTACGATATCAGATCCGTACCGGAGTTAGAAAAGAACAAGAAACACGACATAGCTGCCATTGTCGACCGCTTGGTGATCAGGGATACGGTCAGGGTCCGATTGGCAGATTCTGTGGAGACTGCATTGAGATTGGCAGATGGCCTGCTGACGGTCCTATTGCAAGGCCCGGATCAGACACATCCAGACCACTGGCAGGAGCTGGTTTATAGCGAGAGATTTGCCTGTCCAGAACATCCGCAGGCATCCTTGGAAGAGCTTTCGCCAAGGCTTTTCAGTTTCAATAGCCCATATGGGGCCTGTCCTGCATGCGATGGCCTTGGCACTACACTGGAATTCGATCCGGACCTTATCGTACCAGACAAGGGGTTGTCACTTGAGAATGGGGCTATCTCTGCGTGGCGTAAGGGCGGTAAGCGGATGAACATCCTCTACAATAGACTCATCAGGAGATTCTGCCGCGATTTTGGGGTTGACCGATCCACGCCATTTGAGGAATTGCCCGCTGAGATAAGGCGGATCCTGATGTATGGTACCAGTCAAGAGGACCAATGGCGATATGGTGCCAGCTTTGAGGGTGTGATACCGAACCTGATGCGTCGCTGGCAGACTACCACCAGCGAGTATGTCAAGGCAAGACTCCACGGTTATCAATCCGAGCAGCCATGCAGGACGTGTAAGGGCTCTCGGTTAAGGCCTGAGGCGATGGCGGTTACTGTTGGCGGCCTGAATATCTGGCAGGTCTGTCAGATGAGTGTGGAGCAGGCCCAGGTTTTTTTCGACGGTCTGCAGTTGGATGAGGGAAGGGCAGTCATCGCCGCGGCAATCCTCAAGGAGATCAAGGCCAGACTTGGTTTTATGCTGGACGTAGGTTTGGGATACCTGACACTCGATCGCACAAGTGGAAGCCTTTCTGGTGGTGAGGCACAGCGGATCCGTCTGGCGACCCAGGTTGGCAGTGGTCTTGTAGGTGTCTGCTATGTACTTGATGAGCCTACAATAGGCCTCCACAAGCGGGACAACCTGAGGTTGTTAGGTATCCTCAGGAGGCTCAGCCAGATTGGCAATACCGTCCTAGTTGTTGAGCATGACGAGGACGTGATAAGGGCTGCGGACCACATCATAGACATAGGACCTGGTGCTGGCAGGCATGGTGGCCAGGTCGTTGCCCAGGGGACTGTAGAGGATATCATTGCCTGTCCGAACTCGATAACAGGGCTATACTTATCTGGTAAGCGGTGTATACCTGTGCCCACCAGGCGTAGGCCATACAATATGAAGAAGTGCCTGGAGGTAAAAGGGGCCCAGGAGAACAATCTCAAGTGCATAGACGTTAAGTTTCCACTTGGGGTATTCATATGTGTAACAGGGGTATCTGGCTCTGGAAAGAGTACATTGGTCAATGAGATATTGCTGAAGGCCCTCAGGCGAAGGCTGCATCAGTCAGGCGAGAAACCCGGTAAGCACAAGGCGATCTTTGGAATATCCCATGTGGACAAGGTCATCGAGATAGACCAATCTCCTATAGGAAGGACCCCGCGTAGCAATCCTGCTACCTATACAGGTGTCTTTGACGAGATCAGGAGGCTCTTTGCACTTACAAGGGAGGCAAAGATACGTGGCTATAAGCCAGGCAGGTTCAGCTTCAACGTCAAGGGGGGTAGGTGTGAGCACTGCAAGGGGCAGGGTACCATGAAGATAGAGATGCACTTCTTGCCAGACGTCTATGTGGTCTGCCCTCAGTGCAAGGGCACAAGGTATAACCAGGAGACACTCGAGGTGACGTATAAGGGCAAGAACATCGCCCAGGTCCTTGATATGACTGCAGAGGAGGCGCTGGGTTTCTTTGCAAACTTCCCCAACATCGTCAGGATCCTAAAGACCATATGCGATGTCGGGCTTGGATATATACAGCTCGGCCAGTCATCCACTACCCTTTCTGGCGGCGAGGCCCAGCGGGTCAAGCTATCTGCAGAGTTGGCCAGGGCGGCCACGGGACATACCCT
>JARYLO010000130.1 GCA_029907605.1 Sedimentisphaerales bacterium | reverse complement strand
GGGCCTGGCTAGAAGGCCCGACATTGACACTATCTTCACCTGGCCTGCCTGGCAGGCCACAGGCCTGGCCATGTGCAAGACCTGGTCGCCTGTCTGATCCAATACCGCTACATCCAGATCAAACTGCTGGTCGGTATCCATATGGTTTGCCACAGGCACCTCGACCACCACCCTGGCAGATCCAGCGGTTATGTCACGTGCATAAACATACGGCCCTGTAGTCCCAAGGAAGCTGTACAGTGGCAGGCATATGTGCAGGGGCACGGTCACGTATAGTCGGACATTACGGTAGAGCCCGCCGTGTGCCGGATGCCAATGTGGATTGTTCCAGGGTATCTGATCTGCCTGGAGGTCCTGCAGACTCTCCGGTATGGCCTGATTGGTCATGGCAGAAAGCTGGGCCAGATTCATATCCCTTGCCTGACCTGGCAGCGGGTCCTTTACGAAACGGTTGTCGCACATTACCACGATCAGATTACGCTGGCCAAATCTCAGATATGGCGTCAGATCGAGGCCGAATGGGGTGAAGCCTGTCTTGCATACCCCAGCCAGCCTGCCATTCACATAGACCTCCGCCACCTGTCTAGCGGCCTCGAACTCTATGTAGACCTTCTTGCCCGCCCAATCAGCAGGTATGTCCAGGGCCTTCCTATACCATGTCCTGCCTGACCACTGATCCTGCTCTCCCCTGTGCCCTGGAACAGACCAATCATCGAACGTGTCAATATCGTTGTAGGTATGTGGCAGGCTGACCAGTTCCCAAGCCTTATCATCAAACTCAGGATCGACTGCACCTGGAGGGTCTGCCTTTGTGAATCTCCAATCAGGATTCAGATTGAGGACCAACCTGCCCTCAGCAAGGGCCAGTTGTGTGAGGATCATACACGCAATGATTGTAACCAGACCTATCTTCATAATCAGCTCCACGGCCTGCGCGGCCCTTGCAATCCTACCAAAGACCTCAGTGGCAGTCGAGGGCGCGGCAAGGATAACATAGCAGATGGGCCTCTTGAACCCGTGATCGAGGCACCTCGTTACAAGATCGCCTTAGACCTACTGGTCAAGCCCGAGCCCTCCAATGCAAGGAAGATCATAAAGGCCCTCAAGGTATTTGGCTTTGGATCAGTCGATCAAAGAGAGGAGGATTTCTGCACGCCAGGCCAGGTTATACAATTAGGCGTTGCCCCTGTGAGGGTGGACATCATGACATCCGTTACAGGCGTCTCGTGGGAGGACGTGTGGGCTAGCAGTGTCAGGTGAAACCGGTCCCATCCACAACATTTCACAATAACTCACATTTCTAACCCCTGGCCTGTGAATAGATATACATCGGGATAATCCGATCCATGATGGCGATCATTCTGTAAGGCCCTCGGTGCATCGCCCCCTGCCTATGATAGTTGCCCTAGATCGGGCTATATGCATAATGATTGCCTATGGATATAGCAGATGCAATAGGCAATACACCATTGGTCCAGCTCAAGAGGGTTATATCCAACCATAAGGTCAGGATACTGGCAAAGTTGGAAGGGCACAACCCCGGTGGTTCTATCAAGGACCGCGCGGCCTTGTTTATGATCGATGAGGCGGAGAGGTCCGGGCTGCTGACACCAGATAAGGTGATCCTGGAACCTACCTCCGGAAATACAGGTATCGCCTTGGCCATGATAGGTGCTGCAAAGGGCTACAAGGTAAAGCTGGTCTTGCCTGCATGTGTAAGCATGGAGAGACAAAGGACGCTAGAGGCATTCGGGGCGGAGGTGGTCCTTACGACCGCTGAGCAGGGGACCGACGGTGCAATAAGGATGGCCCAACGTATGCTCGAGCAGGAGCCTGACCGGTACTTTATGCCCAACCAATTCGCCAACCCTGCCAATCCTCGCGCCCATTACCAGACCACAGGTCCTGAGATACTTCGGCAGACTGCTGGGGATGTGGACGTCTTTGTGGCAGGGATGGGCACTACTGGCACACTGATGGGGGTGGGAAGGTTTCTAAAGGAGCACATCTCGAAGGTCAAGATCGTTGGTGTTGAGCCAACGCCAGGCCACAAGATACAGGGCCTAAAGAATATGAGCGAGTCCATAGTGCCGCCGATATTTGATAGGTCCGTGTTAGATGAGATCGTGACTATTGGCGATGAGGAGGCGTTTGAGATCACTAGACAGCTTGCCTGCAAGGAGGGTATCTTTGCTGGCATGTCCAGCGGTGCCGCAGTGGCTGGGGCCCTCAGGTTGGCCAGGCAGATGGATTGTGGTACGATCGTCACGGTCATCTGTGACAGGGGGGATAGATACCTCAGCACCGCCTTGTTCAGGTCCACTTGTGGTAGATGTCCACCGTAGACAAGTGGATCTAGAGTATCAGCATGGCGTCGCCATATGAGTAGAACATATACCTCTGGGCTATTGCATGCCTGTTGGCATGCATGATCTGCTCCAGCCCAGCAAATGCAGCCACAAGTGCCAGGAGGGTCGAGCGGGGCAGGTGGAAGTTGGTGATCATGGCATCAGTGACCTTGAAGCGATATCCAGGCAATATGTACAGATCGGTCTGGCCCTCTAATGGCCTGACCACAAGACCCTGGTCTAGCTGGATGGCAGCGGTCTCTATGGCCCGGACAGATGTAGTGCCTACCGCAACGATCCTGCCGCCTGAGGCCCTGGCCTTGTTTATCATCTCTGCAGCCTGTGGGCCTATGCAGAGCCTTTCAGGCCAGACCTTGTGATCCTCCAGGTGCTCGGACTTGACCGGTTTGAAGCTGCCAGGCCCTACATGGAGTGTGACATACGTGATGCAGATGCCTTGGTCCTGCAGTTGCTGCAGCAGTTCATCGGTGAAGTGCAGGCCTGCGGTGGGTGCTGCAACCGCTCCAGGCGTCCTGGCATACACGGTTTGATAATAGCAGCGGTCGAGCTGGACCAGATCAGGTGCTGTGCCCCTCTTGATGTATGGAGGCAGTGGTGGCAGGCCTATCTGTTCCAGGGCCTGATAGGCGTCGGATAAGTTTTCGACTAGGATCAAGATGCTGCCATCAGATCCTCTGGCGGTCACCATGGCGGCCGACCATACATGGCCGTCCTGATCCAGGATCTCGATCTTCTCGCCTATCTTGACCTTGCTTGCAGGCCTTAGGAGCACCTGCCAAAGGCCTTCTTCAGCCTGCCTCAGGAAGAGGCCATCGATCCTTGCCCCAGTCCTTCGCCTGGCCGCAAATCTGGCCTGTAGGACCTTTGTGTCGTTTAGGACCAGGCAGTCACCTGGCCTCAAGAACCTGGCAATATCCCCGAATCGGGCATCGGTAAGACTGCCTTTGGCCCTATCCAGGACCAACAACCTGCAGTCACTGCGTCCAGGTGAGGGCCTCTGGGCGATCAGATCTGCTGGCAGGTGATAGTCCAACAGACTAGTCAGCATGCCCAGAGTCTACCAGCATCCTGGGCATATGCAAAAAGCTACTGCCTGACCACCCTAGACCTGGGACCGGCGGCGAGGCCCTGATAGACCTATGGCATGTAGCCTAGCTTGCCATATGTGGCCCGCTGGACCATCTGGAGGTCCTCACTATTAGGCTGGGATCTGGGGACACTTGGACTACTCCAGTATCTCGTGTCCTCTGCATCCCTTGCGAGGATCCTAGTAGTATTCTCCTTCCACTTCCAGTACTCGACATGTTGGTCTGCATATACGACGTTGGTGCCAAAGCCATGTCTCATTAGTGGTGGATCGAACCAGCTCGGCTGGGTATAGTAGACCGCATAGGTGTCGGGCGTGGTCCTACCCTCGTCAAGGAATACCACCCTCATGCTGGCCGGAGGGCTGACTATCTCGCTGATCTTCTTGACCAGTAACACAGTCTTGCCATCCCTAAACTTGCCGTTCAGACCCCTCGAAGGCTCATATGCATAGCCATTCATAGAGTCGATGATCCCGTAGGTCTGCAGTTCGCCCTTGCGGCCTGTGGGACAGCGGTAGGCATTCAGTTGTGGGCAGTACTTCCACAATGCCCCTGTCATGATCGCCTGTCTTTGTTGATCTTCAGGCAGATAGGTACCCAGTTGGTAGTTGTCCCAGGTCTTGTTTATCCATGGCGGCTCGTTCTGAGCGTTTCGCATGCCCGCCATTCCGTTGACTATCTTCCCATTATTGTCATCCGCATACATCTGCCAACCAATGATCAATTGATGCAGATTGTTCTGGCAGACCATCCGCTTGCCCTGTTCCCTGGCCTTGTTAAGTGTCGGGATCAGGATGGCCATGAGTATCGCGATGATGGCAATCACCACAAGCAGTTCGATGAGGGTAAAACCGGTTCTTCGATTCATAGCTCTTGCCTCCTTTTTCATATCCCACAACAGGTCACGTCATATCGGATTCATTCTTGTATCCACTGTCCACAATCAGTCGACCAACTATCCTAATAGCCCAGTCTTCCCCAGCAGGCCCTTTGTACCATCTTCAGGTCCTCCGCAGGACTGGCAGCAGGGGTGTTGCTGGCATAAGTCCCATTCTCAGAGGCCCAGGCCAACTGGATCGTCTGTGGCTCTTTCCATTTCCAGGTGCTCACG
This sequence comes from Sedimentisphaerales bacterium, assembly GCA_029907605.1. Classification (GTDB taxonomy): domain Bacteria; phylum Planctomycetota; class Phycisphaerae; order Sedimentisphaerales; family Anaerobacaceae; genus DTPU01. The sequence goes on along the minus strand of JARYLO010000130.1, from coordinate 2,569 downwards.
TGTGTATCTGCCCAGGATACACATGTCCCTATAGAATGCCTAAACATGGGTGCATCCCACCACTGCTGCAGGGGGTAATGCACTGCGTAACTATCAGGACTGGCCTTTCCCTCGTCCAGGAATACCGCTCGCTCTGCAGGCGGTGGGCTGACCATATCGCTGAGCTTCTTGACCCACAGGACGGTCTTGCCAACCCTGTTGCCTGTAGGCAAGCCCCTGCCACTGGTCCTGCCATTCATCGAGTCCATAATCGTGTAGGTCTGCATCTCACCCCTGCGACCTGTAGGGCACCTATAAGCCAACAGGTTCTTGCAAAAAGGCCACAGGGCCCCACCCATGATGGCAGCGATCTGTTCCTTTTCTGGCCTGGGTGTCGGTGCTACCGCCCTGTAGTCTGTGGCCCAGGCAGCCCCTATCCAGGCCTTTTCACCAGGCCTGTCGTATCCTGCCTCCCCGTTTACAAGCTTGCCACCATTCTCATCTGCATAGAGCTGCCAGGCATATGTCAATTGGCGGAGGTTGTTCCAGCAGACTACCCGTTTGCCTTGCTCCCTTGCCCTGGTCAATGCAGGTATGAGGATTGCCACCAGGATCGCAATGACGGCGATAACGACCAGCAACTCGATGAGTGTAAAGCCAATCCGCCTTGGATCGCTGTGCTGTCGCATACGGTGCCTCGGTCTTATTATACAAAACTCCAGTTGTTCACGTAAACAAGAATCCCCATTAAAGATAGCGTAATAAGGGGGCCTGTTCTGTAGTCAAAATTGGTCCAGGCCTGTGGATTCCAGTATGCGTTGGGCGGTCATGTCAGGCGGCTCGTCTGCACCTACATCAAGCCATTGCACGAACCTGAAGGTCTTGAACCAGGTCCGCTGGGCCTTGGCCAGCCTGCGGGTACGTCTCTTGATGAGTTCTATGGTCCTTTCCAGGTCGATCCTGCCTTCTATATGGTCTATGACCTCCGCATATCCTATGGCAGACCTGGCCTGGGGGCTCATGCCCCTTGGGTCGGCCAACAGCCCCTTGACCTCCTCGAGCAGGCCGTTCTCTATCATCCGCTTGATCCTGGCATTGATCCTGTGGGCCTGGTCCTGCCTATCACGCCTGAGGCCTACTATGGCCCAGTCCGCAAGGTCTACCTGCCGGTCGAATTGTGTCTGGAATGAGCTGATGGGCCTACCTGTGAGGGCATAGACCTCAAGGGCCCTGGTAATACGCCTAAGGTCCGTAGGGTGGATCCTGCTTGCCGCCTGGGGATCTACCCTTGCAATTTCAGCATACAAGACCTCCAGCCCCTTGGTCCTGGCCCTTTGATGCAGTTGGCCTCTGACGGTAGGATCTGCAGGCGGGCCGTCGAAGATCCCATAAAGGAGTGCCTTTATGTAAAGGGCAGTGCCGCCTACGGCGATCAATGGGATACCCCTTTGTTCTAGGTCCAGGATCAGCGGCCTTGCCTGTGCTACGAACCTGCCTGCGCTGAAGGCATCCCAGGGCTCTACCACGTCTATCATATGATAGGTGACCTGCTGTCGCAGGTTTAAGGGTGGTTTGGCGGTCCCTATGTCCATCCTCCTGTAGACCTTCATAGAGTCAATGCTGAGGATCTGGCCGCCAGTCCTCTTGGCCAGTTCGAATGCCACTGCCCCCTTGCCTGCACCGGTCAGGCCGAGGATCAAGATCTTCTTTGTTGGTCTTTTGGTTGGCATGACACAATCTATATTGGCTATAATAAGGCCTGGTTTGGCGTTTTGAACCTGCAAGGGTTGGTTTCATCGATATTCAACGGTCCATTCAACAGACTGCCACAGATGTAGGACTCATCCTGGATGGGCTTCTTGGGTCCTTACCCATAGCCGATTGCATCAGGCCTGTGGTGACGTATGCACTTCAGGGGCCTGGCAAGAGGATAAGGGCGGTCTTGGTCCTGTGGTGTGCCGAGGCGGTCTGTGGCCAGATCCCAAGGGAGGCGCAGATGGCAGCTGCTGCCGTAGAGATGGTCCACACCTATTCTTTAGTTCACGATGACCTGCCTGCCATGGACAACGATGACACCAGGCGAGGTCGTCCCACATGCCATAAGGCCTTCGATGAGGCATCCGCCATACTTGCAGGGGACGCACTGCTGACCTTGGCCTTTGAGGTCCTGGCCACCAGGATCGATGATCCTGGCTTGGCTGTAAGACTTATCCGCGAGCTGGCTAGTGCTGCTGGGCCCGACGGTATGATCGCCGGCCAGATGGCAGATCTGCGTGCAGAGAGGAAAGGGGGCGACCTAAAGGACCTAGAATACATACACCTCAACAAGACCGCCAAGATGTTCCGATGTGCTACCATCATGGGTGGGCTGTGTGCAAGGGCAGAGGGTATCCAATTGGAGGCATTGGCCCAATATGGCCTGGACCTTGGCCTTGTCTTCCAGGTGACAGACGACCTACTGGATATCACCGGTTCAAAGCAACAGCTCGGTAAGACCCCAGGCAAGGACCAGAAGGCTGGCAAGCTGACATACCCGGCTCTGTTTGGCGTCGAGAGGTCCACCTCTATTGCCAGGCAATTGACCGAGAGG
>JARYLO010000012.1 GCA_029907605.1 Sedimentisphaerales bacterium | reverse complement strand
TGATCATCCGGGATTGCTGTTAAGAGATACAAGACGCATCTCTGCATCCCTACCCACCACCCTGTAAATACCATGTGGTTATGCCAAGTTTGAACCCGAAGATCGACAGAGGTAAGCCTTCGTCTTGGCGGCCTTATGAGATGTGAAGGTAATGGCCAAGAATGAGCGGTGTTTATCTAGACAAGAAGGCCTCAACCTGAGTTATGGTCTGGCGGACCGCCTGGACCGATCTATCGAAGGCCGCCTGTTGGTTGGTATCGAGTTGTATCTCTACGATCCTCTCAACGCCGCCCTTGCCGATCACTACAGGTACACCCATGTAGATGCCGTGGCAGCCGTACTGACCGTCTAGGTATGCGGCTGCAGGCAGGACCCGCCTCCTGTCGCACAAGTATGCCTCCAACATCAGCAGTACGCTCGCTGCAGGGCTGAAAAAGGCACTGCCATTGCCCAGAAGGCTGACGATCTGATCGCCTGCTGTGCGGGTCTGCTGGACGATGTCCTCGATCTGGTCAGGGGGTAACAAATGCCTTACCGGTGCACCACCCACCATGCATGTATCTGTTAGAGGGACCATCGTAGGTCCATGTCCGCCAAGGACCATGGCAGATACATCCTGCACCGATAGGCCCAATCTCCATGCCACCAGGCCCCGGAACCTCCCGCTGTCCAGGACCCCAGCCATGCCCACCACCATGTGCGTCGGCATCCCAGAGACCTTCTGGAATGCATAGACCATGGCGTCCAACGGGTTTGTGACCACAACGCAGAAGGCCTTGGGACAGACCGCCTTTATCTGTACTGCCACCTGCTGGATGATCCCAAGGTTGATCCTCAATAGGTCATCCCTGCTCTGGCCTGGTCTGCGGGGCTGGCCTGCAGTGATCACGATCGCGTCCGATCCGGCCAGGTCCTCGGATCTGCTTGTGCCGCGGACATCTGCATCGATACCTAGTACGGCTGTGGCATGCATGATGTCCAAGGCCTTGCCTGCAGCCAGGCCCTCACGATCTGGGACCTCCATCAATACCACATCAGCAAGGCCCCTTTCTGCTATCAGCATGGCCAATTGCCCGCCTATCTGACCTGCACCAACTATCCCGACCTTTCTTGTTGACATACTGATGACCTCACTAAGATTACATAGGATCCTGACGATGGATTATAGAGGTCGGATATCGAGCCGACAATCTTTCGCTCGATTCATCTAGGTTGGATGTAGACGACGACCGACAAACCATTATACTACACACCTACGGCTTGGGGTGTATAGAGCAGAGGTGCACTTATGGAGTTGATCAGGAAGATACAACAGGCCGAGGCCGAGGCACAAAGGATCGTTGAACAGGCCAGACAAGAGGCCGCACAGATGACCGAGCAGGCCATCCGTGACCGCCAGCTCGCCCTAGAGCAGGCACAGATACAGAGGAAGAAGGCCATAGAGGCAGCTGTGGAAACAGCCAGCCAGAAGGCCGCAGAGCAGGTCCGCCAACTTCAGGAAAAGGCCAGGGCCGAGCACCAAGCCCTGATCGAGAAGGCACGCCAGCGTATACCGGTGGCTGTGGAAAAGGTCCTCAAGTATATAGACGAGCATGCCAGGCAGGCTGTGTAGGGAAAGGGCCTTCTGATGGCAGTAGCAAGGATGGCAAAATGCCTGATCGTGATACACCGCTCCCAGGTCAGCGACCTGCTGGAGGCACTTCAAGCAGTTGGCATATGCCATCTACTGAACGCCAAAGAGGCCACGGTCGCCAGGCTTCTGGAGCAGCCTGGATCGGTAGAAAGGCCCAGGGATATAGAGCAGTTGATCGCAAGGCTTGAGCGGGCCATAGGCACGCTCACACCCCTGGCCCCTCCTGGTGCAAAGGGCCTTACTGCAGCACTAGCGCCACGGGTCGTGATGGACCCAAAGGACTATCAGAGGATCGTCACTGACCCGCATCTGCTGGAGGTCCTTGATCAGACCGAGCAGGTCGAGGCAGCCATGGAGAAGGCAAAGGCACAATTAGAGGCCGCCCAGACCTCCATAGATATGCTCACGCCCTGGGTAGGTCTTGATTGTCCTATCGAACAGCTAAGGTCGCTCAATAAGGTCACCTGCTGGACCGGCCTTGTGACACTTGGCAAGATGGAGGACCTTCGCAGCAAGATTGCCAATCTAGATGGAGTAATCCAGCAGCTTGGTACCGTGGGAAACAAGGCGGCCTGTGTAATCCTGGCAATAAAAGGGCAGACGGATAAGGTGCAGTCTGCCCTGCGACAGGTGGAATTCGAACAGGTCAACTTCGAATCCGCCACAGGGACCATTAGGCAATTGATCGAACAGGCAAGGCAAAGGCTTGCCGAGGCTAGGCAACAGCTGGGGATCTGCCAGGAAAAGGCGGTGGAGCTGGCCAGGCACGTTCAGGCACTGCGGATCCTGCATGATCATTACTCAAACCTCGTCAGGCGAGAACAGGTCAAGGCTGATGCCCCTGCGACCAGGTCAACGGTATTGTTGGAGGGCTGGGTCAAAAAGAAGGACCTTGGCCGGCTTGGCCAGATCGTAGGCTCATTCCCTGCAGCCAGCCTCACCAGGCTTGAGCCACAGCCCGGTGAGGAGATACCTGTGGACATAGAGAACAGGCCTTTGGTGCGGCCGTTTGAGGTGATCACTAGGCTCTATGGTATGCCCAGATACCTTGAGGTGGATCCCACTGCGATCCTGGCCCCATTCTTTGCCCTGTTCTTTGGGATCTGCCTAGGTGATGCTGGTTATGGCCTGGTCCTGATGGCCATGATGGCCCTGTTCATAAAGAAGGCACAGGCAGACAAGAGGTTCTTATGGCTGCTGTGGGCATGTGGGGCCCTGACCGTGCTGGCTGGTGCACTGACAGGAAGCTGGTTTGGGGATGCCATCCAACAGTTTGCACCTGCATTAGAACCTGTACGCCGGTCATTGATGTGGTTTGATCCATTCAAGAAACCGATGCAGCTATTCCTGATCTCTGTTGCCCTAGGCTATATCCAGATCATGACAGGCCTTATCACGGCCTTTGTCTGGAACATAACGCATAGGAATTACGTGGCTGCGATATTCGACCAATTGACCTGGCTGGGGCTGATCAACTCTGTCGTGGTCTTTGCCCTCAGCAAGGCATCGGTCTTGCCGGCAAGCCTGGCTGTGGCAGGACCTTTGGCCTTGATTTTTGCGCTGGGGCTTGTCCTTGGTAGCCATCGCGAAGGGGGCTGGGGTGCGCGGATAGGCATGGGCATATACAATCTGTTCAGCTCCATATTCTATGTTGGTGACCTGTTGAGCTACCTGCGGTTGATGGGATTGTGCATGGTGGGGGCTGGCCTCGGTATGGCCATAAACCTGATGGCAGGTATTGCCGCACAGATCCCCTATGGCCTGGGCATCTTCTGCGCCATAATGGTCTTTGTCGGCGGGCATCTGTTCAATCTGGTTATGTCAGGCCTGGGTGCATTTGTACACACCTTAAGGCTGCAGTATGTAGAGTTCTTCCCCAAGTTCTTTGTTGGCGGTGGCAGACCTTTTGAGCCATTGACCAAACAGTACAGATATGTCTACATAAAGGACCATTAGAAGGAGAAATGGAGGTTTGAGATGGACTATGGCATGGCTTTAGCTCTGGTGGGCGCAGGCATGGCTGCCCTTTTAGGCGGGATTGGGTCTTCGATAGGGATAGGACTTACCGCCAGGGCAGCCAATGGGATCTTAGGTGAAAAACCCGAAAGATACGGCCAATTCTTCGTCATGGTGGTCTTGCCCGGCACACAGGGTTTCTATGGCTTCTTGGCGGCCTTTATGGTGATGCTGAAACTGAACTTCTTTGCCGGCGGCGTGCCGCAGATAAGTCCCCTCTTGGGCTGGCAGATCCTTGCCGCCTGTATCCCTGTGGCATTTGCGGGCCTTGTCTCGGCTATATACCAGGGCAGGGTGGCCGCCTCTGGTGTCATGATGGCAGGCAAACGACCTGAGCTGGCCTTCAAGGCAGGTGTGGTATATGCAGTGATGGTGGAGATCTACGCAATCTTGGGGCTACTGGTCACCTTGTTCATGCTCCTATTTGGCATCAAGTGGCCTGGTGCCTGAGCGAGGTGGATACATGGATACCGTCGCACAGGCCGAGAATGTCATAGAAAAGATCCTTCAGGAGGCGTGGGCCCAGGCCCAAAAGATCAAGGAGCAGGCCTACCAGCGCCAGGCTGAACAGAAGGCCGCATTGGATCAGACCTTGGCCCAATTCGAGAGCCAGACACAGGCCCTGGCAGCAAAGGCCGCCCAAGATCAGATAGACCATATGCTCGCTGCCGCAAGGATGGACCTTGCCAAGGAGCTTTTGGCAAAGAAGAGGATGATATTGGATGAGGTCTTCTCCCAGGCAGCTGGCCTGATTAAGGCCATGCCTGCTGACAAGTACAGGGACCTGATGGCTAGCCTCATGATCCAATTCGCAAGTGGAGGCGAGGAGGTGGTCATAGACAATCAGGAGACCAGGATCGATCAATCCTTGATTGACCAGGTCAATCAGTCGTTGACCGCTAAGGGAAGGCCTGCAGGTCTGAGACTTGCACAGCAAAGGATGCCCATTGGCGCTGGACTTGTGCTCCAAAAGGGCAAGGTGCGGACGAACTGTTCATTGGATGTGATAGTAGCTCAAGCTCGTCTTGAATTAGAGCCGATCTTGGCAGCAGAGCTTTTTGCATAGGGGATGAAGGGCCTACTAGAGACCATCCAGGATTTCTATATCTACCCTTCCATAGGGCCTGACGATTGGCGATATGTGTATCAGACCGCCCAGGCCCGTGCCATGGAGATGCAGATGCTGCCCAGGTCGGTCCTGCTGGATATGGCCAATGCCCCAGACTATCAACAGGCAGTGAACCTCTTGGCCACCAGCGAGTACGGTGCCTTGGCATCCGTTCAGGATATGGATCAGGTTGAGAAGGTGCTCCTTGCCCGCAGGGCCCAGGCAAGAGAGCTGTTTGCGCAGTGGATGCTGGACGATCGGATCACTACGTTTTTTAGGTCCAGGGATGATTTCCTGAACCTGAGGCTGGGTCTGAAGAGGATGGTAAGCAAGCAGCCCATAGGTGCTGATTACAGTCAAGAAGGGAATGTACCTGCCGACAGGTGGGCGGCCATCTTCGAACAACAGGACTTTGACCCCTTGCCCTCGTATCTGCAGGAGGCAGTCGAGCAGGCCCTGGTTGCCTATTACCAGACAAAGGACATAAGGCGTATCGATCTGGCCATGGACCAGTTCCAATCAAGCTATAGTCTTGAACAGGCCAGACGCATAGGCCATGTTTTTATCATCAACCTCTTTCGGATACAGATAGACCTGAATAACATAAGAACGATCCTGAGGCTCAAGCTTGCCCCTACAGATCTGCCAGGGCTGTTGCTGGATGGAGGCTTCTTGGAGACAGATAGATTGAACGCGGCACTCGAGGGACCTGTGGAGGCATTGCCTTCGTTATTCCATTATGGCCCATATCAGAGGGTTGTGGATGAGGCGGTAAGGTATTTGCTTGCACATCAATCCTTCTTAGGCCTTGAGCAGGCATGCGATGATCACGTCCTGGGATTCCTCAGGTCCACTGTCTGCATTGCGTCAGGTCCCCAACCGATCATCGCATATCTGTTACAGAAGGAACACCAGATCAGGATGGTCCGGTTTATCCTGGTGGCCAAGCGGCACCACCTCCAGACCGGACTTATTGTTGAGAGATTGGCGGCATAGGGAGGTGTCGGATGGAAGGTAGAGCTGCGGTCTTGGGGCAGGCGGATTTTGTGATGCCATTTGCTGCCATGGGTCTTGAGGCCTATACTGTAACTGACGACCGCCAACAGATCATCGCCTCGGCCAAGAAAGCAGCGGCAGGCGGATATGCACTGATCATCCTTGCCGAGGACGTGGCCGCACATGCACTTGAGGTACTGGATCCCCTGGCCGGTGGTGCAACACCATGTGTGGTGGTCGTGCCGTTTACCACCGAGTCAACCGGCCTCGCAACACGGGCACTTGCAGATGTTCTCAAGGTCGCAACAGGTATCAACATAGTTGGTCAAGCAAGGCTAACAACAAATCAAGACAGTCGGAAGGTCTGATTATGACTGAGCAAAGGGTAGGTAGGATCGTCAAGGTATCTGGACCTGTGGTCCTGGCTGAAGGTATGACTGGCTCGCGGATGTACGATGTGGTACGAGTAGGATCGCTCAACCTGATCGGCGAGATCGTAGAACTCAGGGGTGATCTGGCATCCATACAGGTCTATGAAGAGACTACTGGTATAGGGCCTGGTGAGCCGGTCCTCGATACAGGAGCACCACTGAGTGTGGAGCTGGGTCCTGGGCTTATCGAGAGTATCTACGATGGTATCCAGAGGCCCTTGAACGTATTGGTTGGTATCGAGGGGGCCTTCATGAGTAGGGGCAGCACGGTACCAGGTCTCAATAGGGAAAAGAAATGGCACTTTACGCCCACGGTCGGCAATGGTACGCAGGTGGCACCTGGTGACATCATAGGGCAGGTACAAGAGACCTCCCTGATGGTACACAAGATCATGGTCCCGCCTGGGATAAAGGGCAAGCTGATCCAGATAGACGATGGGGACTTTACCGTCGACCAACCTGTGGCCAAATGCGTAGGTGAAGACGGGACCGAGTATGTCATCACGATGCTGCAGAGGTGGCCTGTCAGGCTTGCAAGGCCCATATTGGGACGGTTGACCCCTTCTAGGATACTCAGGACCGGTCAGAGGGTAATAGACACCTTCTTCCCCATCACAAAGGGAGGTACTGCATGTGTGCCAGGGCCTTTTGGCTCCGGCAAGACCGTGGTGCAGCACCAACTGGCAAAGTGGGTGGATGCAGATGTGGTTGTCTATGTAGGCTGTGGAGAGAGGGGCAATGAGATGACTGACGTACTGACGGAATTCCCGGAGCTGAAGGACCCCAGGTCAGGGAGGCCATTGATGGAAAGGTCTGTATTGATCGCCAATACATCCAACATGCCAGTAGCTGCGAGGGAGGCATCTGTATACACCGGTATCACCATTGCAGAGTACTTCCGAGATATGGGCTACGTGGTTGCATTGATGTGTGACAGCACCAGCAGGTGGGCGGAGGCCATGCGCGAGATCTCCACCAGGCTGGAGGAGATGCCGGCAGAGGAGGGGTATCCTGCATACCTGGCAGCAAGGATCGCCTCCTTCTATGAGAGGGCAGGCCTGGTAGATTGTTTCGGCAAGCCACAAAGGCAGGGGGCCGTCTCTATCATCGGGGCCGTCAGCCCTCCTGGTGGCGACCTTTCGGACTCAGTGGTCCAGGCCACATTGCATGTGGTGAAGGTCTTCTGGTCACTAAAGGGGGAACTGGCCTATCAGAGGCACTTCCCAGCTATAGACTGGCTTACCAGTTATTCATTCTATAAGCAGTACCTCAGGGACGCATTCGAGGACAAGGATCAGGGCGAGCAGATGGAACAACTGACGGTAGAGGCCATGGCCCTGCTGGAACAGGAGGCCCAGTTGCGAGAGATCGTCCGATTGGTCGGAGCAGAGGCCCTTTCTGGTCAGGATCGCTTGGCACTTGAGACCGCCAGGTCCATCAGGGAGGACTATTTGCATCAGAATGCCTTCCACCCTGTGGATACATATACCTCCATGGAAAAGCAATTCGAGATGCTCAAGACCGTCATGCACTTCCATAAACAGGCACTTGCAGCGATCGAGGCTGGGGTGGATCCTGCAGAACTCTTCAAGCTTCCCGTCAGGGAGCGGATAGCAAGGGCCAAGTACATACCGCAGGATCAGATCGATAGGATCCGACAGATACGCACTCAGATCGATACTGAGGTGGCAGCCCTCAGACATGCGGCGTTGACCAGGTAATTCTTGATGTTGGGGATGGATCTATGCTGACCGTTAGGGAATACCAAACCGTATCCAGCATTGCTGGGCCACTGATGCTTGTTGAAGCGGTAGACCAGCCAAAATATGGATACATTGTGGACATAGAACTGCCTGATGGTTCAATACGGCATGGCCAGATACTGCAGGTAGAAAAGGACAAGGCACTTGTGCAGGTATTCGAAGGCACAAGTGGCATCGATGTCGAAAAGACCACCGTCAGATTCCTCACAAGGCCGCTGGAATTCGGGGTCTCACCTGACATCCTCGGAAGGGTCTTCTCAGGCCTTGGGATACCTAAGGACAATGGTCCCCAGATCATCCCTGTAAAGAGGCTCGATATAAACGGCAAACCGATCAATCCTTATGCCAGGGACTACCCCAATGAGTTCATCCAGACAGGTATCTCCAGCATAGATGGGCTCAACCCACTCGTCCGAGGCCAAAAGCTGCCAATATTCTCTGGTTCAGGTCTACCGCATGACCAGATCACTGCACAGCTTGCCAGGCAGGCCACCGTGCTAGGCAAGGGAGAGGCATTTGCTGTGGTGTTCGCTGCCATGGGGATCACATTTGAGGCCGCCCAATTCTTTATAGATGACCTGCATGCCACAGGTGCGATAGAGAGGGCAGTGATGTTCATCAACCTCGCAAATGAGCCTGCGATCGAGCGGATCGCCACGCCCAGGTTTGCACTGACCGCAGCAGAGTATCTGGCATTCGACCTGGACATGCACGTATTGGTCGTGCTAAACGACATGACAAACTATTGTGAGGCCCTCAGGGAGATATCTGCTGCAAGGAAGGAGGTGCCTGGACGAAGGGGTTATCCTGGCTATCTTTACACAGACCTAGCGACCATATACGAGCGGGCAGGCAGGATCAAGGGTAAGAAGGGCTCTATCACCATGGTCCCGGTCCTAACCATGCCAGAGGATGACAAGACGCACCCAGTACCTGACCTGACCGGCTATATCACTGAAGGTCAGGTGATACTCTCGCGATCCCTCCATCGCAAGAGCATCGCGCCGCCTGTAGACGTGCTACCTAGCCTTTCCCGTTTGAAGGATAAGGGCATAGGGGAGGGCAAGACCAGGGAGGATCATGCCGCCCTATACAACCAGTTGTATGCTGCATACGCACGCGGCAAGGAGATGCAGGAATTGGCAACCATCATGGGCGAGGCTGCCCTCTCAGAAGAAGACCGCAGATACATGGCCTTTGCAGATCAATTCGAAAGATGCTACATCTCACAGGGTTACTATGAGAACAGACCTGTAGAGGCCACACTGGACCTTGGATGGGAACTGCTCAGTATGTTTAGTGACGCTGAGCTCAAGAGGATAGACGTCAAGCTGATCGAGAAGTATATGCCCAGATTCAGGAACAAGAAGGCCTAGGCCATGCAAAACGTCAGCGCCACCAGGATGGAATTGCTTAGGCTCAGGAGGCGACTAGAGCTTGCCTCCAGGGGACACAAGCTCCTTAGCCAAAAGAGGGATGAGATATCCAGACATCTTATCAGGATCGCAAGGGAGATCGGGCCATTACGTAGGCAGGTAGAGGAACAGCTCCTCCAGACATTTCGCAGGTTCATGTTGGCCAGGGCCACCATGGAACCTGAGCAGGTCAAGGTGGCAATGGCGGTTCCCACAAAGAGATTGAACCTGGCGGTCTCTATAGGCAGCATCATGAATGTGAGGGTCCCCCACCTGACCAAGGAGATATCTGGCCAGATCATAGGTTATGGCTATGCACAGACCTCCGGCGAGCTGGACGTAGCGCTCTTGGCATTGGAGAAGGCCTTCGACAAGCTCATCGAGCTGGCAGAGAAGGAAAAACAGGCCAGATTGCTTGCGATAGAGCTCAATCTCACCCGCAGGCGGGTAAACGTACTAGAGTATGTAATGATCCCGGAGCTTCATCAGACAATAAGGTTCATAAACAACAAGCTCGCAGAGGCCGAGAGGGACAATACCAGCAGGCTCATGAAGATCGCCAAGATGATCAGGCAATAGCGTGCCTAATGGGTCTTGTTTGGGTCCTGGCACGGAATATCATAGGGTCATGCTGGAAGATGGCCTTGTGCAGGTCTACACAGGATACGGTAAGGGCAAGACCACCGCTGCCTTTGGGCTTGCACTCCGTGCTGCAGGTAGGGGACTAAGGGTCAAGATCGTCCAGTTTCTAAAGGGCCCGGATCTGGAGCTGGGGGAGAGGATGGCGGTAGTGAACTGGCACTTGCCTATCCAGATAGAGGCGGTGGCCGGCAGGGCTGGCCGCAATGCCCTGGCTCCAGGATCCACACAACAGACTAGGACGACCATAGATGCCTATCTACGCCAGCTACTACAAGAGGCCTCGGGAGGCCTTTGGGACGTGCTGATACTGGATGAGCTGGCATTCTGCCTGGCCAAAGGACTGGCAGATATGGGCCTTGTAAGACAGATTATCTCAAGTAAGGCCAGGCATACCGAGCTAGTGATCACTGGCCGGGACGCACCTGCAGAGCTGCTCGAGATGGCGGATCTGGTCACCAGCATGGATAATATCAAACACCCATACGACAAGGGGCTCAAGGCACGACAGGGGATAGAGTACTAGGTATGGATGTGGCAGCGATCATCTGTGCGGCAGGCAGGTCCAAGAGGTTTGGCGGCAAGAAGAGGAAACCGTTTGTTGATGTTGATGGCAGGGCCATGTTCCTGCGGAGCATAGAGGTCTTTGCCTCCAGACAGGACGTCAAGCAGATCATACTTGCCATCTTGCCCGAGGATAGGGAGTGGCTACAGATCAAGTGGGGCGCGAACCTGGGCTTCTTCAATGTCCAGGTCTGTGAGGGTGGCGAGCACCGGCCTCAGACGGTACAGAAGGCACTTGCACTAGTCAAAGGGCAGATCGAATTGGTGGCCATCCACGACGCAGCCAGGTGTTGCATAACCGCAGAACTGGTGGAGAAGACCATTGCAGCGGCAGCAAGATTCGGGGCCGCCATACCTGCCTGTCCGGTTAGCGATACACTCAAGCAGGTCAAGTCTGGGATGGTTGTTACGACCATCCCTAGGGATGGGTTATATGAGGCCCAGACCCCTCAGGTATTCAAGCTAGACCTAATCCGCAAGGCATATCAGGCCCTAGACCACACGGAGATCAGCAAGATCTATGATGATGCCCAGCTAGTGGAGGCCATGGGTCACCAGGTAGCGATAGTCCAGTCAGACCCATCCAACATCAAGGTTACCTTCCCCACTGACATCCCTATAGCAGAGGCCATCATCAGGTCCCGCCGGCCGGCCCGCCGCGAAGGCCCACTGGGACCATTTGAAGAGGCCCAATGGTAGTCCTATAACCTGGGGTTGCGCAGGCTGGGTTTCAGCCGTCAGTATCTTCAGAGGCACGACCGATGTTTTTGCGTAATCGACTGCCTATTTTGACGATTAAAGGCAATACGAGATTCTATACCTTGACATAGTACCTTGTTGGTGTATGTTATAGGAAGTGTGATGCACATTGAAACGTCAGTGAGGAGTCAAGACCAGACAGCAGATACAGCCGCTGTCTCGATATTAGCAGGTAAGCCTCAGAATAGACCTCTTTGAAAGGGAACCAAGATGGGTGCCAGGATACGCAAGGCGTTGTATGGGATGGTACTTGTGCAGTTTCTCTGTCTGGGTATCAGTACTGCAGGGATTATCTATGTGGATGACACGGCCCCAGGTCCACACGATGGGACCTCCTGGGCAACCGCCTATAGGTACCTTCAGGATGCGCTGCTGGTAGCCGTACCTGGTGATACGATTCGTGTTGGACAGGGCATATACCGACCGAATCAGGCCACCATACCTGGCGTAACGGATCGCAAGGCGACATTCCAGTTGAAAAATGGTGTGGCCCTTTATGGCGGATATGCAGGTTATGGGGCCCCAAACCCCAATGCCAGGAACGTGACCCAATACAAGACGATACTCTCAGGTGACCTCAACGGCGACGACGTCCTGTTGCAGATCACAGACCGGAACCTGGTCCATCAGCTCCTGACCGCCCCTACAAGGCAGGATAATGCATACACGGTGGTGACCGCTAGCAATACGGATGCAAGTGCGGTGCTGGATGGGTTTGTCATCACCTGTGGCAATGCCAATGGCCCTTCGGACTTTCCCTACATGTATGAACGGGGTGGAGGCCTTTTTGCATACAAGGGCAGCCCTACGATACGCAACTGCACGTTTCAGGTCAACGCCTCCCTATCCTACGGAGGGGCAGTAGCCATATATCAAGGTGCGGCGTTGATGGAGAAGTGCACCTTCAAGGCCAACTTCAGTAAGGGAGGCGGCGGTGCCATCAACAACTGGGTTGCAGATACCACCACCAGGAGCTGCACCTTCGTCTGGAATGAGGTCTTGTACGACAAGTGGGGAGGGGCTATCTACAGTAGGGATTGCAAGCCCATCATAGAGAAGTGTACCTTCACACAGAACTATGGCGGGATGGAGGGCGGTGCGATCAGTAACGATAACTGTGACGCACAGGTTGTCGACTGCCTATTTGTAGAAAACGAAGCCGACTATGGCGGTGCGATAGAGAACACTACTGGCTCCTATCCATCGATAACGCGGTGTAGTTTCGTCAGGAATACATCTACAGATTGGGGAGGTGCCGCCTTCAACTATTACTGCAGCCCAACCTATATCCACTGCAAGTTCATAGCAAATAGGTCCAGCAACGGTGTAGGCGGTGCCATGTACAACAGGTACAGCGAGACCATGGTATTCGGATGTCTGTTCAATGGAAACCAGGCCTCAACCTTAGGTGGCGGAGTGGCCAATTATGATACTGATCTGCGGATCACCAACTGCACCTTCTCGGCAAACTATGCCCCTCAGGCCAAGGCCATTGTGTGCGAGCCAGGCGGCACATCTGGCGCAAGCCACGTGACGGTCACAAGCTGCATCCTGTGGGATGGTGGCCTGGAGCTGCAGGTGGATCCAGATTCCCAGATGGATGTGGAGTACAGTGATGTCCAGGGAGGTGCCCCTGGGGCCGGCAATATAAATGCAAATCCACTCTTTGAATCACCCACTGGTGGCGACGGGATCCCTGGGACAGAGGACGACGATCTAAGGCTGCGTGCAGGTTCGCCTTGCATAGATGCCGGAGCAAACTACGGTATCCCAGTAGGGATCACTACCGACCTGGATGGTTCACCAAGGCGGGTAGATGACCCGACAAAGCCAGATACTGGAGCGGGGACCCCACCTATCGTGGACATGGGCGCATATGAGTATCAGGCAGGTGGCCCAGGGCCTGGCAACAACCCACCGGTTGCCGACGCAGGACCTGACCAGACCGTGCCTGCTGACCCAAGTGGCTATGCATTTGTAACGCTCGATGGGTCTGGTTCATATGACCCTGATGGTGACAGCCTTGTATATATCTGGAGCTGGACCATCGGCGGGACCCCATATCAGGCCTACGGTGTTAGCCCCACCATACAACTACCATTGGGCCAGCACATCATCACACTGGTAGTATTCGACGGCAGCGACTACTCTGCCCCTGATCAGGTCCAGATAGATGTTGTGACAGGCACGATACCTGCAAATGTCACCATCTACCCATACCAGATCTCTCGGACCAGCGGTGGTGCATACGTATATGCCTTGGTCAGGCTCTTTGATGTACACAAGAATGAGGTGAACATGGGCATCCCATTGACCATCATACCTGGCAATGTCCAGGCCTTCACTCAATATGCCTCAGAGCAATCGGATGGCACTGTGGTGACAACGATCATAGGCCTATTCTTCAAGAACCAACTTACCGCTGCCATACCTGGTAATGGCCCTGTGACACTAACCGTCACCGGTAGGCTCAATTCCGGTGTGGAGTTTAGCGGTTCCAACACGGTCACGATCGTCCCTTAGGATTTGGCCAAGTACTACATAAGGGCCACGGCCACCAGCCGTGGCCCTTTCTTTTGACAGGCCCTAGGGTCTATCTATAATGGTCATCAGGCCATCGCAGCCAGCTATGCCGAAGATCCGTTAGAATCAAGGAGGCAGACTTGAAGTGTCCTTTCTGTCATAAGGATAACGACAAGGTTATCGACTCCAGGTCAAGCGACGCTGGCCGTACAATAAGACGCAGGAGGCTGTGCTTGTCCTGCAATCGAAGGTTCACTACCCACGAGCGGGTGGTGGATGGCTACCGTCTATTTGTGATAAAGAAGGACAAGGGCCGTGTGCCATTCGATAGGGATAAGATCATTGCAGGCCTACAGAAGGCATGCGTCAAGAGGCCTGTTTCTGCTGAGCAGATCCAGCAGATCGCCGACCGCATTGAAGAGGCGATATTCCGCAGCTACGACAAGGAGGTCCCCTCATCTGTCATAGGGGAACTGGTCATGAAATACCTGCGTGCAATAGACAAGATCGCCTACATCCGCTTTGCCAGTGTGTACAAGGACTTCAAGAACCCAACCGAACTTATCGACGAGGTCACAAGGACCTTGCAGCAGGCAGAACCTGTAGAACAACTAAGGCTCTTTGAGCAATAGCTAGCGATCGTCCACGTACGGACTGGCATAAAGACCTAGTTCTGTAACCACCGGACATGCAGCAGCACTGATTATCCTCAGCCTGAACCTCTTTGTTGTGGTTGGGGCAAACCTGAGCAGACGCCTATTGCCAATGCTTGTGCCTGTGGCCAGCGTCTTCCAGTCTTCTGCTATCCAGGCATCTGCCGCAAATGCATCTATGCGTTGTCCCAAGAGGACATACTCGCGGATCTCCAATATGTCGAATGTGACCGGCTGGTCGAAGTCCAGTATGATCTGGGCAGAGGTAACGTTGTCGTCAGTGCACCAATAAGTAGATATATCGGAATCGAACAAGTTCTCAGGTCCAAAGAGACGCTGGCCTCCGCGGATTTGACTCGCGTAGAGGCGGGCCTCAGCGGCAATATTCCTCTTGAATGTCTGATCCAGGATCTTACGGAACTCCAGCAAGGACCTTTGGTCATTCGGATGGATCCTTCCAGTCCTATCCGGTGGGACATTCAGGTTCAGACATGCCCCACGCCCTACAGAACTCAGGTATATCTCGAATAGCTGCCTGGGGGTCTTTACCTGGCCATCTTGACTGGGATGGTAGAACCAGCCTGGCCTGATAGACACATCGCATTCAGGTGGTAGCCATTGGGTGCCATGCCGATCCCCATGGTTTAGATCAGCAGTGGTGCTACCAGGTGCACCCTGGGCCGTCAATGTAGACCAACATGGTTCCCCTGCCATGCCGGCCTCGTTTCCAACCCACCTGACATCAGGTCCCACGTCACTGAACATCACTGCCATGGGCATCAGGTCCCTGACGATCTTCCAGGTATTGGGCCAGTCGTAATACGTCAATCTATCGATCCTTCTTGTCTGCCTTGCACCGCCGTAAAATCCATCACCACCGTTTGCACCATCGAACCACACAATGAATATCTCCCCATAACCAGTCAGCAATTCCACCAATTGATTCCTGTAATAACTGATGTATTCGGGTCTGCCATACTCAGGGTGGTTGCGATCCCACGGCGATAGGTATACACCGAACAGTAGACCATGTCTGTGGCATGCATCTGCCAATTCCCTGACCACATCGCCCTTACCTCCCCTCCATGGCGAATTCTTGACCGAGTATTCAGTGTATCTGCTGGGCCATAGGCAAAAACCATCATGGTGTTTTGCAGTGAGGATCAGCCCCCTCATCCCAGCCTGACGTGCAACCTGGGCGATCTGATTTGCATCGAACGCAGTAGGATTGAATAGACCTGGGTCGTCGTCACCATAGCCCCACTCCTTATCGGTAAAGGTGTTTATGCCAAAGTGCAAGAAACCGTAGAACTCAAGCTGATGCCACCGCATCTGCCTGGGTGAAGGGATGGGCCCGTAAGGGGCTGGAGGATTGACACTAACTGAGCTATCTATACTTAGCAACAAACCTACAATCATTATCTGCAGCATCAACATGGCCTTCTTGCCTTTCTTTATGGTGCAGGATAGAGACCTTCGTATCTCACGACCCAGCTACCATCGTCTGGAAACCCTGGTGCATGTCGGCTTGGCCCGCCATCCCAGCCTGCCGCCATCATGGCAACTGCATACAAGAGGCCGCCATTTCCAGGCAGGTATACAGTCAGGCCAGGCCTCTGATGGTTATGTCCGTTGACCCTGTAGCGGTTCTTTGGCGTATCCATAAGCAAGGCATCCACGGCCCTCTGAGGCTGGCCGATCCTTGCAGCGGTCATGGCCATCATCGGATAGTCCCATCCCCAAGTGTCGGGCCAATCCCAGTTTTGCCAGATCCAATCCAAGGTATTGGCCATTATACCTGGGTCTATGCCTGGCCCAGGCAGCATGCCAAGGGCAGCCAGGACCGATGGGTGGTCCTTGGCCCAGCGTGGATCTGAATACGAATCCGGCGTGCTCTCGGTAAAAAGATATTTACCATCCGAAACAGCAGGTCTTGCAAGGCCGGTCAATACCTTGTCCCAGACTGGATCCCTTTTCAATCCCAGCCTCTCACGCCATGTCTGTGCTGTCTGCAATCCCCACCTCCAGTAGGTGAGCTCGAAGGTGGGATTCATGGTCCTGGTCTTGGGAAAGACCTCCTGTACGCACTGGAGGATTGGTCCCAACACATAGCGTCCGGAGGCCCGATCAAGGGTGGCATAGGAGGCCATGAACTCCGCTGTCTCAAACACGATATCCTTGAATGCCTCCAAGGTGGCCTTGTCCTTGCGCTGGCGATAGACCAGTTCTGCGTAGAAGATAGGATGTGGTTGCTGCCAGATCAAGAAAGGTCCTACCGTCGAAGGGGATTCATCACCGCTGGGGCTGGTCATCTTTGGCCATCTTGCGCCCTTGTATCCCTGCCGCGCTGCGGTTGCCCGGGCCTTAGGGAGTATGGCTTTATAGAAACCTAGGCTCCTGGCCAACAGCGGCAGCCTTCCCCACAATGCGAAATGGGCCGCATGCCACCAGTGCATCTCCAGATGGAACTTTCCGTACCAGGAGTTGTAGGTCAGGCCCGTCTCCTGAGGCGGCAGGCTGCCTGCACATTGGATGGCAGTGAGGTACTCAGATAGGACGATCCTCCGCTCCAGTTCCATCCACCGGGGATCCTTGCTGCCAGATAGATCTATCGCCCCTCCTTCCTGCCAGAATCGATTCCAGTAGCTACTGGTAGCAGCCAAGGTCTGATCAAAGCTAGGCAGGTCGATATCCGTCTCGGTAGGACAGAAGTGGCAGACCAGCTCTATGGCCTTTGTATCCTCGGTCCCTTCCACAATGAATTGGTGGGCCTGTGCTTGTCTCAATGTACAGCCATCAGTCCAACAAAGACGTACCTGGTACCGGTCGTTATCGAGCCTTCGTGAGATCCTGGCTGCATTTGGGCCCAGCATGACCAATTGGCTAGTGTGTGCCTCAGGCCTCGACCAGTCTGCTGCCACCGCTTGTTCGCTTGCATATGGAAACTGTATGCATATCGCCACTCTACCGGTGCTGATCAATGAGGACTTTACCTTGACGGCCAGCAGATCCAAGTGGGGATGACAGATGGTCTTCACCTGGACGACACTGTCCTCCAATGAAAACCTACTCAGAATTTGCCCATCCCAAAGGTCCAGGGTCTGTGTTATCTGTTCTAGATCATTGGGTCCTGCCAGACTCCCATTAGACCTCTTCAGTACAAGGCCTATCCTACCAAGATGAAGGCGGTGAGGGTTGGACCGCAGCCAGTAGACCTGGGGCGTCTGCCTATTGCCAGGTATGTCGGCATATCCTACAGGCCTGCCATTCAGGTCATGATATGTCGGGAAATCATAGGTATCGATACGCCAGCCTTCTTGATTAGGGTGTGTATGCCAGCCCCATTGCGCCATTGTGCACAAGGGTATGGACTGGACGAAGGCATCTGGGAAGGTCTGTAGCCCTGTGATATCTGCCGTGAATGCAAACTGGCCATTCCCGACGGATAATGGGTTTTCTGGGTCGAACCTAGTGATCGTAACATTGTGTCTTGTGACAAGGGCCTTGCGATCTATGGGCGCGGCAGGCTGACCATAACTGGCCGGCAATAATACAAGGGCCAATAGTGTTGCGGACCTAACGTTCAATCTGCTGCAACCTCCCATCCAGCATGATGGTCTGGCCAGGCCTTGTAAACGAGGCAAATGCAGCCTTACGGTACCTGACCCGAAGGTCCTGACCGGCCAAGGAACGTATGACCGCCCGCGTGAGTTTGCCTTCGTTCCACCAGATATCTACCTCAAGGCCGCCCCTAGCCCTAAGCCCCCTGACCGAGCCCTTGGGCCAGGCAGATGGCAAGGCAGGCAACAACTCGATCTGGCCGGTATGACTTTGAAGGAGCATCTCTGCTATGCCAGATGTGCCCCCAAAGTTCCCATCTATCTGGAATGGTGGATGGGCGTCGAACATGTTCGGGTATGTCCTATCTGGATGAAGCAATAGCTTCAAGATCCCATATGCCCTTTCAGCATCCTTCAACCTCGCCCATAGGTTCAGTCTCCAGGCAATGGCCCAACCTGTGGCCCTGTCGCCGCGGATCTCTAGCGACTTACGCGCGGCCTGGGCAAGCTCCGGTGTGTCTTCAGGGGTGATCTGATTACTGGGGTAAAGCCCATAAAGGTGCGAGACATGCCTGTGGCGTAGGTCAGGTGCATTCATATCCCAGTCCTCCAGCCACTCCTGGAGCTGGCCATTGCTGCCGATCTTATTAGGCGCTAGCCTCGCCTTTGCGGCAGCAAGTTTTTGACGAAATCCTTCATCTACACCCAGTATCTGCGATGCCTTTATGCATTGATCGAAAAGGTCCCTTAGGATCTGATTATCCATGGTAGGGCCAGCACATAGGCTGGTGCCATACGGATGCTGGTTCTCTGGTGATAGTGACGGGCAGGTCACAAGGTATCCATACTTCGGGTGCTCGACCAAGGTATCTAGAAAGAACTCCGCCGCCCCTTTCATCGCAGGATAGGCCCAAGCCAGAAAATCCTTGTCGAGGCTAAAAAGGTAATGTTCCCACAGGTGTGTGCACAACCACGCCCCACCAGTAGGCCACATCCCATATTGGGCCCCGTCTATAGGACCGCTCGCCCGCCACAGATCAGTGTTATGGTGGGCCACCCAGCCCTTTGCCCCATAATGGATCTTCGCCGTGCGGGCACCGGTCTGGGTCAGGTCCATGATCATCTGGAAAAGAGGCTGGGCACACTCTGCCAGGTTAGTCACCTCCGCAGGCCAATAGTTCATCTCTGTATTGATGTTTATCGTGTATTTGCTTTCCCAAGGTGGATCCATGCGGTCATTCCAGATCCCTTGGAGGTTGGCAGGTTGGGTCCCTGATCTTGATGAGCTTATCAAAAGATACCTACCAAACTGGAAATAGAGGGCTGCAAGCTGCGGATCATTGCCTGTCGAGAAGCCCCTTATCCGCTGGTCCGTAGGGGCCTTTGCGGCCTCTGTCGTGCCAAGATCCAAGCTGACGGTCTTGAAGAGACGCTGATGTTCCTGGATGTGGTCAGAGAGGATCCGATCGAATCCCTTGTCCATGACCTTTTGTATGCAGGCAATAGTGGCTGCCTGCGGGTCACCGCTCACATCGTTATAGCGTTTGAAGCTGGTGGCAATGGCTATAAGCAGTACAGCACTGTCTGCATTTGACACAGAGATGTGGTTGGGCTCGATGTGCAGATCACCACCATCATGTCGGACATGCAGCCTGGCCTGGAACTTCAGCCCCCCTTCTATCCCTTGTGCACTGCCGTTGGTGCCAGCCAGGACCAAAGTTGCCGGAGGATCCGGATACACCTGTGACCTTTGGGGGCTCTGGAGGCCTGCAGTAAAGCTGATCGCGCCTGGCTTATCTGCAGTGAGCCTGATGACTATCACCTGGTCTACAGGACTGACAAAGACCTCCCTGGTGTATCTGACCTGCCCGGCCTGATAACTGATGGTTGCCACCGCTGTCTGGAGGTTTAGATCCCTTCGGTATCCTGTGACCTGGTCTATCTGCGGGAACCTCAAGATCAGGTCCCCCACAGGCTGATACGGCATCTGCCTCATAGGCCTGGAGAGCATCCGTTGTTGTACGATCTGGTGGGCCTGCCGATAGTTACCCTCAAATATGAGCCTCCTTGCCTCAGGCAAGGCAGCCAGGGCATCTGGGTTGGTCCAATCATATGGTTGGCCTGCCCAAAGTGTATCCTCATTCAGGCAGATCCGCTCATGGACGATCCCCCCAAAGACCATTGCACCCAACCGGCCATTGCCCAAGGGCAATGCCTCGGTCCATACCCTGGCAGGCCTGGTGTACCAAAGGCTCAAGGGCTCTTCAGGAGGGGTTACATCCCCCTCAAGTCTTCCTTCAAACGTAGGGATTGATGATTGGGCTCCAGCAGCTAGTGACAGCCTGCCAAGACAAGTCAGCAACAAACAGATCATCGTAGAGACTGCATGCCTGTCCATCGGTTACCTCCAAAGGCCCTTACAGATCCTTGTGATTCCTGGCCACCAATCGACCAATATGATAACGATCGATCTTTCAGGACGCTAGTGCCTACTAGATGGGTTACTACGGCCTCTTGCACATCATACCATTTCAAGATTTCGCCACAAAAGGCCGATTTAACTCGGTTAGAAGACCTGAACCTAGCCCAGATGACTGTGAACAAGGAGAATTCCATGAACAGGAAGGATGTAATAATAGCCATATTAGTGATCTTTATGGCATCCAATCCCCAGCCTATCGTTGCCAAACAGACACCTACCGAGACGCTGCTGGAATTGTCGCTAGAGGAGTTGATGAACATAGAGATCAGCTCATCTGCGTCATTGACCAAGACCAAGGCAAGGCTTGTGCCTGCAGCAGTGACCACGATCACAAAGGAACAGATCCAGGCATCAGGTGCACGCAGCCTTTTTGAGCTTTTGGATATCTATGTCCCAAACTTTCAATGGAGGAGGAATGACTGGGAGGCCCCGAATATGGGGCTAAGGGGTATCATCAATGACCGTGACGATAAGTACCTGCTATTGGTCAACGGTCGAGTTATGAATGACCATACCCACTTTGGAGCGATCTCAGAAAGAGACCTGGTCTTGTTGGGGGATATACACCATATCGATATCATCAGAGGGCCAGGCTCTGCCCTGTATGGACCCGGTGCTATTGCCATGGTGATAAACATAGTTACCGATAATGCCAAGACCTTCGAGGGTACTGAGGTGGGGGCAAAGGTGGGTTTAGTAGAGTCCTTTGAGGCCGCAGAGTTCAGACATGGCCGCCGATTCAATGATGGGGATGGTGGCATATATATTTACGCCGGTGCAGGCGACTATCGTGGCGCCAGTGCTGCGCATGCCCAACAGAAATATGCCTTCGACTTCCCAGAAGATGCATACTACCCATGGAACCCATCAGACCCTGGCCCGGAACTACCTTGTGACGGCCTCCGGGCAGGTGATGCGGCACCTGGGATCGTGGCCTATCGTGATGGTGCTGCTGCGAGGGGCCTGCCACCCATAAAGCTCCATGCAGAGCTGACCAGGGGGCCGTGGGATATCTGGGTCAGGTTTACCCGCGGCGGCCAGCATTTCGTACCTGATATGGGGGCCCTTATCCACTATCCATATGGCTGGGGCGACTGGGTAGCCAATCCCATACCCGCCCCATTCTCCGCCTATCAACAGGCCACAGGATCTATCGGCTACCACAGGGAACTGCGGTCGAACCTGGCAGTTGATGCCACCTTTGGCTACGACATGCACGATTTCGAACGATACTCGATATGGCACATAAACGAGGCATATCGAGAGGATGAGTACTATGGCAGGTTCTTGGTGCAATGGGACCCGACAGAGACGCACAAGCTGGCCATAGGGGCCGAGGTGCTGCATGGTGAATACGGTCTAAAGAGCCCAGGCTGGCCTCATAGCTATCCCAGATGTGCACAATTCCCTACCAACATGCCTCGCTGGTCAAGCAACATGTACTCAATACTCGGCGAATGGCAGTGGTCCATCACAGATCGCTGGACTGCATTCGTAGGCGCAAGACTGGACGACCATACATTCACAAAATGGATGTTCTCGCCACGTGTGGCCATCGTCTACATGCCTTCGGACAGGGATACCATCAAGCTGATCTGCTCGAGTTCTGTACGCGCACAACTGGCCGAGGAGATGAAGAAACAGGATATGGCCGGGCTTGGCAACAGTGAGCCAGAGGTACTGAAGACCGTTGAGCTTCGATACGAAAGGCAGCATAACAAGAATCTGGATCTGGCTGCATCTGTATTCGTACATTACGACTTCGATGTGGTCTCCTGGAGTGGATCAGACAGCAACGTCATAGGTACGCAAAGGACATGTGGGATCGAGCTAGAGGCCTCTTATCATACTGAGCGCACAAGGCTGAGTATCTCGCATGGGTTCACCAAGCTCTACGACTTTGATCTAAGGCCAGGTGAATCAACCCTGCTTACTGCCGAGCCATATGGATTTGGGGACGACCTTGCCATGTGGTCCAATCATGTCACCAAGCTCGTGGCCCAACATAAGCTAGATGAGCATTGGACCCTGGACGGTTCGCTGAGGGTCTATTGGGGCTTCCCCGGCCTGCGGGATTGGGACCGATATAAACGTTCTCAATGGGCAGACACCTGGAGGTATCCGGCGGTAGATCCAAATCTGGATGCGCCATACCGTGGAAACTACTACCTGAATCTGGGCCTACAGTACAAGCCAAGCGATGTACTGACTGTAGGCCTGAACGGCTACTACCTGCTGGGGATATTCGACGAAGACCTCAACAAGCGAAATGGAGGCAATTCTGCTTATAGGGACCATGCCCCTGCCTTGGCCTTCTGGGCGTGCTATAGATTCAAGTAGGGTCTAGGCCTGGCCCTCGGCCTTTGCCACTGGCTCAGCAGGTACAGGCTGCGGTGCCTCAGATTCGAACCTGAGGTGGTTCTCATCCTTTACGTCTATGTAGACGGTATTCTTACCTTTGAAATCACCCCGCAGCACTGCCTCAGAAAGTGGGTCCTCAAGGTAATGCTCTATGGCCCTTCGCAGCGGCCTTGCACCGAATTCAGGATTATAGCCCTTGTCGATCAGGAACTCCTTGGCCCTGGCAGAGACCTCCAGTTTCAGGCCGTGCTCGGCAAGCCGCTTGATCACCTTGGCCAGCTCGTAGTCGACAATGGTCTGCAGGTCCTGCCTGGTCAGGGGCCTAAAGACGATGATCTCGTCTACCCTATTGATGAACTCAGGTCTAAAGTGCCTCTCCACCTCCTTCTGGAGGATCTCCTTCATCTTCTCGTAATTGGCCTCTGGGGTCTTCTTACCGAAACCAAAGCCGCTCTGGTTCTTGATCAACTCAGCACCTATGTTGCTGGTCATGATCAAGATGGTGTTCTTGAAGTCTATGCTCCTGCCAAAGCTGTCGGTCAGGCGGCCCTCATCCATGATCTGCAGTAGTATGTTATGCACGTCAGGGTGGGCCTTCTCGATCTCATCTAACAGCACCACTGCATATGGCCGCCTACGGACACGCTCTGTGAGCTGACCGCCCTCTTCATAGCCGACATAGCCAGGAGGTGCACCAACGAGCCTGCTGACGTTGTGCTTCTCCATGAACTCGCTCATGTCGATCCGGACCAGGGCATTGCGGTCCCCAAACATGAACTCTGCCAGGGCCTGGGCAAGGAGTGTCTTACCTACGCCGCTTGGCCCCAGGAATATGAAGCAGCCCATAGGCCTGTTTGGATCCTTCATGCCGCTGCGGCTCCTACGGACGGCCTTTGCAACCGCCCGGATCGCCTCATCCTGGGAGACCACGGTCTTGTGCAGCTCTGCCTCCAACTCCAGCAGCCTCTGTGTCTCCTTCTTCTCCAGCCTGGTCAGCGGTACGCCGGTCATGTTGCTGACCACCTCTGCAATCACGTCCGCATCCACAACACCTGTGGACTCGCGGTTCTCCTCGTACCACTTCCTCTGAAGCCTAGTCTTTTCCTCAATGAGCCTCTGGGCCTCGTCTCGTAACGCAGCAGCACGCTCGTAGTCTGCACTGCGAACCGCCTCGTCCTTGTCGCGCTGCAACTGCTCGATCCTGGCCTCTATCTCTGTCAGGTCAGGAGGCGGCGTGAGGTTCTTGAGTCTGACCCTTGCGCCTGCCTCATCCATCACGTCTATGGCCTTGTCTGGCAGGCACCGGCCGGTTATGTACCTAGTAGACAGCTCTACTGCCTGGTAAAGTGCCTCATCCGTGAACCTCACCCTGTGATGGGCCTCATAGCGATCCTGCAGGCCCCTCAGTATCTCCAGGGTCTCCTCCTTGGTAGGTGGCTCAACCAGGATCGTCTGGAACCTCCTCTCCAGGGCGCCATCCTTCTCGATATACTTGCGGTATTCATCCAATGTAGTTGCACCGATACACTGTACCTCGCCCCTTGCCAGGGCAGGTTTTAGGACGTTGGATGCGTCTATGGCACCTTCAGCACCACCTGCACCTACGAGGGTATGGAGCTCATCAATGAAGAGGATGACGTTGCCGGCCCGTTTTACCTCGCTGAGCACCGCCTTGATCCTCTCCTCGAACTGCCCCCTATACTTGGTCCCTGCCACCATCAGTGCCAGGTCCAAGGCCACTATGCGTTTGTCCTTGAGGATCTCAGGGACCTGTCTGTTGACGATCTGCTGGCTGAGACCCTCTACTATGGCCGTCTTGCCCACGCCGGCCTCGCCAAGCAAGACAGGGTTGTTCTTGGTCCTCCTACACAGTATCTGGATGAGCCTTTCTATCTCCCTCTTGCGGCCAATAACAGGGTCGAGCTCCCCATTTGCCGCCAGTTGGGTCAGATCCCTACCAAAGCTATCCAAGGCAGGGGTCTTGCTCTTGCCAGGGGCGACCGTAGGCTTCCTGCCAAGACCAGGCCCCATCTTCATGGAGTTCAGGTCCGCAGGCATGTCGTCCACCCCCCCACCCAGGAGGTTCAGGACCTCCTGCCTGACGTCCTCTAGCTTGAGTCCAAGGTTCATCAGTACCTGGGCGGCAATACCATCGGTCTCACGGAGTAGGCCCAGCAATATGTGCTCTGTACCCACATAGTTGTGGTTTAGGGCCCTTGCCTCCTCTATCGCATATTCTATGACCTTCTTGGCCCGAGGGGTCTGAGGCAGCTTGCCCATAGTGACCATCTCCGGGCCAGGCTTTACCAGCTTTTCTATCTCGAGCCTGAGCTTCTTGATGTCTACATCCAGGTTCTTTAGGACCGTAGCACCTACCCCACTACCCTCTTTTACCAGCCCCAAGAGTATGTGCTCGGTCCCAATATACTCATGATTGAACCGTTGGGCCTCCTGATTGGCCAGGGCCATGACCTTGCGTGCGCGATCTGTGAATCTCTCGAACATGAATCTCCTCGACGTATGCCTTCCCAGCCTAAGGCTGGATCAGGTCCTGCTCTTCTACATTATAGACGGTTGGCCGTCAGTGTCAAATTACCCCCAGCCAGGCTTGATACTGCCTGGCATTAGGTTATATGTCGTTTACTCATCTAAGGTTCACATCCTTTGGTAGACCTAACAGGATTATCGTCAGCGGCCGAGGGCACCTTTCGCTGTCCAAAAAAGGATTGCACAGGGAATCGGTCCAACACATAATAAAATAATAAGGTTCTTTGGCATGCTCAGGAGCTCAGATGGGGTCATTACTGAACGCGCTGGTTCGGTTACAGGCGGTTGA
Source organism: Sedimentisphaerales bacterium (assembly GCA_029907605.1). Lineage (GTDB taxonomy): Bacteria > Planctomycetota > Phycisphaerae > Sedimentisphaerales > Anaerobacaceae > DTPU01. The sequence continues at coordinate 12,696 of JARYLO010000012.1, read as the reverse complement.
AGATCGGCTACGTGCAGCAAAGGCAAGGCTGGTTCGGTGCAAGCGGACTGTTGCCATTCATGAGAGTAGAATAAAGGCCGAACAGGCGACCTTGGAGGCAAAGAGGGAGGAGATCAAACGGACCAAGATGCAGTGTGACCGCCTTGACCTAGAGCTAAAGACAAGGGACCAGGAGATCGCCAAGTACAGGGCAGCGCTGAACACTGCCAGGACAAACAAGGAGTACGCCACACTCCTTACCCAGCTTAACACCACAAAGGCAGACAATTCCAAATTGGAGACCCAGATCCTGGAGTTGATGAAGGGCATAGAGGCAGAGGAGGCCGAATGTGATGCACTGCAGGCCCAGATAGAGGAGCACAGGCGTCAGCTCGAACAGATAAGGACCGAGACTGAGGCTGCTGCCGCAAAGCTCCAGGCAGAGGTAGACCAGATCCAGGCCGAGTGGGACGAGGTAGCTAGCACAATACCGCCAGATGTCCTGGAGATCTTCAAGCGTGTTGCAGAGACCTATGATGGCAAGGCGGTGGTGGAGATAGAACAAGGGGAGGGCAGGTCCCACAGCTATAGTTGCGGGGGCTGTTTCATGGGCGTCACCACAGAATCGGTCAACCTCCTGATGACCAAGGACGAGATCATCAGGTGCCCAAATTGCACAAGGATCCTGGTCCTTGGCAAGACCCAGGCAACCTAGTCTGTCAGAGGGAAAGACATTGCCACAAGACATCGTGGCATACACTGATGGAGGAAGCAGGGGCAACCCAGGTCCTGGCGGTGCCGGAGTAGTATTGGCAGATCCCTCAGGTGCAATCCGATTTGCAAAGGGCTATTATCTTGGCCAGACCACCAACAATGCTGCAGAATACACTGCCTTTATCAAGGCATTGGAGGCGGCAAGGCGCCTGGGCGCAGATGCCATAGAGTTGGTGACCGATAGCCAATTGTTGGCCAAGCAGGTCCAAGGTGAATATGCGGTCCGAAGCCCTGGGATCCGTCCGCTATATGACAAGGTCAAGTCCTTGCTAGCTGAGTTTGCTTGCTGGAAGGTCACACACGTACGCAGGTCCCAGAACAAGCAGGCGGACAAACTGGTCAACAAGGCCATAGACGCTGGCAGGGATGTAGATGGCCTGGCTACCTCATCCAACAGGCCCCCCATTTGCCTAGGTGTATTGATCAGCGGATCTGGCCGGACCATGATGAACCTCCTTGAGAGGATCAAACAAGGCGAACTCAACGCAAGGATCGGCCTGGTCATCAGTTCCCGCAGCGACGTACCTGGGGTCGAGAAGGCCAGGGCAGCTGGACTGCAGTTGTGCATCATCCGCAGGAAGGACTTCCCAGACATAGAATCCTTTAGCCAAAGGCTCACTGAGGAGCTCACAAAGGCCGGTGTGGACCTGGTGGTCCAGGCAGGATGGCTATGTTTGTGGAGGATACCGGAGGTCTTCAAGAACAAGGTGATGAACATACATCCTGCACTGCTGCCGAGCTTTGGCGGCAAAGGGATGTATGGGATCCATGTGCATCAGGCCGTCCTGGCGGCAGGGTGCAAGGTCAGCGGCTGTACCGTACACTTCTGCACTGACCAATACGACAGCGGCCCCATCATCATACAGCGGACATGCCCGGTCCTGGACGACGATACACCCCAGACCCTTGCTGGGCGGGTCTTTGAGCAGGAGTGCATCGCCTATCCAGAGGCCATAGAGCTGTTTGCAGCAGGGAGGCTTGTGGTAGAGGGCAACAGGGTCAAGGTCAGACCTGTGGAGATCCTTGTATGAGGCAATCCCAGTTGACCTGCCGTACGCGAAGGCAGGCACCTGCGCAGATACAGGCCCCTGGCCAGTCCTTGTTGGTAAGGGCTGGCATGTTGGAGCAGATCCAAGGAGGGCTTTGGGCATACATGCCATTGTTGGCCCGCAGCCTTCAGAAGCTGTACGGCCTGATAAAGAGACGCCTATCCCAATCGGGTTTTGAAGAGGTCGCTATACCTCTACTGAGGCCTGTCATCTGGGATGAAGCGATCGAGGAGGTCCAGGGGATCTTGCTCAAAGACCAGCGCCTGGCCATAGGTGGTGATTGCACTGGGGCCCTGGGCACGGTAGCTGGCCACACTATCCAGTCTCATAGGGACCTGCCCAGGTACCTGTTCTGTCTGAGCAAATCCTTCAGTGATAAGCCCAGGCCTGGCCTAGGGCTGTTGGATCCAAGGGAGTTCGACGTAATCGAGGCCTTCACGTTCGATCCAAGCTCAGATGCAAGCGAGCGATCGTATCAAGGCATCCTGGAGGCCTGTTCGGATGTGTTTACGGGGATCGGGCTAAAGCACGAGGTCTTTGATTCAGACCCAGGTCCTGCAGCCAAGTGCTCACAGAGTCTGGTTGCCACAAACCAATACGGCGACCACCTCTGGCTCAGATGCGATAGGTGTGGTTACAAGGCAGATGCACAGTGGGCCTGTTCGCGTCTGGATCAGTATCCTCAGGATCAGCAACAACTGCCAATGGAGTCTGTGCTTGGCGAAGGCCTGATAAGTACAGAGGCTATCGCCCGATTCCTGGGTATCCCCCTCTGGAAGACTACAAAGACCATGCTATTTGAGGCTGATGGCAGGCCAGTTGCAGTGATGGTCAGGGGCGATTGTGAGGTGAGCCTGGCCAAGACAAGGAAGGCCTTGGGTTGCAAGAGGCTCCAACTGCTGCCCGCTGCCCAGGTCAGGCAATTGACAGGTTGCGATATAGGATATCTCGGTCCTGTAGGGCTGCCGCAGGAGGTCCTGCTAATAGCCGATCACTATGTCAGTGGGAGGGTCAACTTCGAATGCGGGGCCAACCGTACCAATTACCACCTGATAAACGTCAACCTAGGCAGGGACCTTCCCATGCCAAGGCTTGAGGACATAAGGCTTGCCAAGCCAGGCGATGGTTGTCCTCGGTGTGACGGCAGATTGGAAGGCCAAGTAGGCCTGGAGTTTGTCCGCCTCTGCAGGTCAGTACCGATAGGCGAGTTCTCATATGTAGATGCGACCGGCAACAGGCAAGGCATATTCATAGGTAGGTGCACGCTCAACATGACCAGGGTCATAGGAATCCTCGCCGAGCAGTTCCATGACCAAGCAGGTCTGTGCTGGCCAGCCTGTATAGCCCCCTTCTTGGTGCACCTGATAGGGCTGAACCTCGAGGACCCACAGACCTGCCAGTCCTGTCAGCAGGTCTACCAGAGGCTCTTGGGAGATAACATCGATGTCCTCTATGATGACCGGATGCTCCCAGCAGGCCAGAAGTTTGCAGATAGCGACCTTATAGGCCTGCCTGTACGGCTGACCGCAAGCAAGAGGTCCTTGGCAGCAGGCGGCCTTGAATACAAGCCCAGATCGGACAAACAGTCCCAGATCGTCGACATAGATATGGCCATGGCCCTGATCAAGGACCTAGCAGCCAGGTACTGACCCTATCGTAAGGTCTATCCCTCAAGATATGGCCTCAGGATGGCCAGGAGCTTGGTCAAGGCATCCTCGATAGGGCCGTCAAGATAGGCACCCGCAGCGTTCATATGCCCTCCTCCACCCAGACTGGCTGCGACCTTGCTGACATCTACTACCGGTCCTTTGCCCTGAACGCTGGTGCGGCTCCTTAAGGAGCAATGCACCCGGCCATCCTCCATCTCCACAAGCAAGACCGATACGACGACGCTAGCGAGCTTGTAGACCTCATTGATAAGGTTTTCTGTATCCTTGCGGCTGGCCTGGGTCCTCTGGAAGTCCGCCTTGCGGAGGCAAAGGATGGCCAGGCGGCCTCCAAAATACAACTGAAGGCTATTGAGCATTGCGACCAACAGCCTAAATCTAGGCAAGGAGAACTGCTGATACAGTTGGGCATAAAGGGCGGCCGGCCTGACCCCGGCATCAACCAATTCCGCGCAGGCCCTCAGGGCCCTACCGTCGGTATTTGTGTGTTGGAACCAGCCTGTGTCTGTAGCAACCGCCACAAATAAGGCCTGCGCAACTGGACCTGATACCTGCCAACCTGCATGCCTGAATAGCTCAAGTACGATCGTCCCAGTAGCAGCAGCTGTGGTATCGACCAGTTCAAGGGTGCCAAGCCTATCGGATGTGACGTGATGGTCTATGACCAAAGCATCCTTGCCGGGCTTGGTCACAAGGTCCTCGATGCCTTCCAACTGCGCGATGCTATTTACGTCAACCAGGACCACCAGGTCATAATCTTCATCGATCAATTGCTGCTGATCGATGTCCTTTCCCAACAATTTGATATCTGGTGGCACGAATGGCCTATACCACTCAGGGACCGGTGTCAGGAATACCGGCTGGACGTGCTTATTGATCCCTAGCAGGCCATAGACCATTGCGGCGAGGGATCCACAGGCATCACCATCAGGTTTGATATGAGTCGTTACCAGGATGCGGCTGGCAGAATTGAGCAGATCTATCGCGTCCTGAAATCGTCCTTCAGAGATCATGTGGCACTAAGGCGGGATTATGTGCCTACAGGCCTGGTCGGTCAAGTTCCAGGGGCCTCAATAGACACCTGCCCCTGGCAGGTCAGATGGATAATACACCCTAGAAGGCAGGATCTGGAATCGCTTGCACAGCGAATCCACTAGGCAATCCACACGCTTTACCTGTGCATCTGTTGGATAAGCATTGCGACCATCCGCAACTATACAGATCCTGATGGTCCCTACCCTGGGCCTGCCAACGCGATCTCCAATGAACAGTTGCCGGTCCCACGAGACCGTCGGAAGGATCTGGCCATCACTACCGCCATGTCCATTGCAGACGACAAAGTGGTATGGTAATTGGTCATGGCTGCGTAGGCCAATTGCCTTGGCCAAGGACTCGCAATTGCCCGAACTGGTGCCGCTGTAGCAGATCTCTATGCTAGACCACCTGCCTATGGTCTGAGCTGCACTTGAGTTGATAAGTTTATCGGTCGCAGCGAGCATGTAATAGCTGGAAAGGCAGAATGCCCCACCAGAAGGGGGATTGTTACCAAGGGCCATCAGGACTGCCGCACCTAAGGTCATGGACAGAAGCAGCATCAACAAGGCCTTCCATACACGAAGGCTCGCATAATGATAGCCATCCTTGGTTCTATTGTTTGCAGGCATGCAGATCCAAAAAACACGTCTACATGGACATACCTTTTTACCGAACTATATATCTTGTTCGGCAGATTGGAATAGCCAACTTTACAATTCTAGCTGGCTTTCCCACAAAAATAGCTTTGGCCTTGAGATGCGATAGATACAACGGACACACAAGGTCCAATATGCCGCTAGGCAAAGTTAGCAGGACTGGGTGCACGGAGCAAGGTTGCGATCTTTCTAAGCCACACCCAATCCGGTACGCCTTAAGGCCGCATCCTTTTCCATCACCTGCCGCAACTGCTCATCCTTAAGTTGGGCGAGTCTGGATTGTAGTTCTGGGCTAGACAAGGCCAGTATCTGGGCCGCAAGGATTGCAGCATTGCGAGCACCGGCCTTGCCAATCCCTACGGTGGCAACCGGTACCCCTGGGGGCATCTGGACCGTGCTCAACAGGGCATCTATGCCACCAAGGCCACCGCCGCTATCCAGTGGAACACCTATAACAGGAAGCGTGGTCCGGCTGGCGAGCGTGCCGGCAAGGTGTGCGGCCATGCCCGCTGCAGCGATAATCACACCTATGCCTTGGCTGTGCGCATCCCTGGCAAACTCGGCCGTAGGTTCAGGTGCACGATGGGCTGAAAGGATCCTTGGTACAGGCTCTATGCCAAGGCGCCTTAGCTGGTCTATTGCCTCCTGCATCACTGGCAGGTCACTATCAGAACCCATGACTACTGCGACCTTCTTCGGACATATCTGGCTCATTCTCCGATCCTCCTTGATCAGCTGAGCTCATGTTAATTCCGAAAGTATCACAGATCAACCACCTGGCAATGAATTGCTTTGACAGCACGGGCCCTCTATCCTATCATCCTACAAGCCTTGCAATATCAATGAGGTACAAGACAGGAGCTAGCCATGGACTATAAGATACTTCTGAAAGAGGCCGAGATTCCAAGGCAGTGGTACAATCTTGCAGCAGACCTCCCCACACCCTTGCTGCCACCGCTGGGCCCAGACGGCAAACCTATCAGCCCAGATATGTTGGCCCCTGTATTCCCGATGAACCTCATAGAACAGGAGGTCAGTACCCAGCGATGGATAGACATCCCAGAGGAGGTACTGGAGATCCTCTGCAAGTGGAGGCCCTCTCCATTGAGGAGGGCCATCAGCCTGGAGCGGTATCTTGGAACGCCAGCCAGGATCTATTACAAGGATGAGAGCCTCAGCCCCCCAGGCAGCCATAAACCAAATACTGCTGTGGCACAGGCATGGTACAATAAGCAGTTTGGCATCAAGAGGTTGGTGACAGAGACCGGGGCAGGCCAGTGGGGCAGTGCACTTGCCTTTGCCTGCAGGCTCTTGGACCTGGAATGCAAGGTCTATATGGTCCGGATCAGCTATGAGCAAAAGCCCCTACGTAGGGTCATGATGAATGTATGGGGCGCAAGGTGCGTGCCCAGCCCCAGCCAAGACACCAATGCAGGTAGGAGGATCCTCCAGGAGCATCCTGATTCTCCAGGCAGTCTCGGTATAGCCATCAGCGAGGCGATAGAGGATGCGGTCACAGACACTACTGGCAAGACCAGGTACTCCCTTGGGAGCGTGCTAAATCATGTGTTGCTGCACCAAACCATCATAGGCCTGGAGGCGAAGAAGCAATTGCAGTTGGCAGGCGAAAGGCTGCCTGATATGGTCATAGGGTGTGCCGGTGGCGGCAGTAACTTCGCAGGCATCTCCTTCCCATTTGCGGCCGACAAGATAAATGGGGCCAACATCGAGATCATACCTGTTGAGCCCGCGGCCTGTCCGACCATGACAAGGGCCAAGTTCCACTATGACTTCGGCGATACGGCATGCATGACGCCTCTCCTGGCCATGTTCACATTGGGACACGCCTTCATCCCACCGCCCATCCATGCAGGCGGTCTTAGATACCATGGGATGGCGCCGCTGGTCTCACAAGGGATCGTTGAAGGGCTCTTTGCGCCGCGTGCATATCCTCAATCTAGGTGTTTTGAGGCAGCCTTACTGTGGGCAAGGACCGAAGGGACTATCTGCGCCCCAGAGACCAGCCATGCCATAGCATGTGTTATAGATGAGGCAAACAAGGCAAAACAGGAGGGAAAGGAGAAGGTGATACTGTTCTGCTATAGCGGCCATGGATTGATGGACCTGGGAGGTTATGACGCATATCTAGCTGGCAAGCTCCAGGACTACGAACTGCCACAGGAGCAGATCGATAGATATGCTAAGGACCTCGAGAAGCTGCCAGCGGCGCCTGTGCGCAGGAGTGGACGGTGGTAGGTTTCTGATAGATGGATCGTGTGGTTGCATGATAAGGAGATTACAAGATGTACAGATGTGCCTTGGTCTTTTCGGTCATCTTTGCCTGCCTATGTATCGGCGGCGAGGGGCAACGATCAGCCCCTAGCTCCATTGGTCAGATCGAGATCATGGGCTATGGCCTAGACCTGCACGGGTTCGTACAGGTGGCCTACCAGAATAAGTATGTTTGGAGGGGCTTCGACATCTATGATGGGGCAAGTGGCTTTGAGCCATCTGCAGGCCTGGAGTTCGGAGACTCAGGTCTTGGGGCGATGGTCACAGGCCATAGGGCCAATCCTGAGGGACACGAGCTGCAGGAACGCTGGGACTATTGCCTGTATTACAAGAACACGGTATTCAAGGGCGAGCCGATAGAGGCCACCTGTCGGATAGGCTGGGTGTACTACAACTTCCCTGAGTGGCCTTCAAAGGCCTGGGACCTGCAGGAGATACATGCAGTCATCCAGCTCCCCAAGGCCCTCGGGATCAAGGGGCTGGTCCCAGGATACACGGTAGCAAAGCTGTGGCCTGCGCACGAACACCCGGCCTACCTTGACCACAGGGCCTCAGGCTTCCTGCATACCCTCAGCCTGGACTACAACCTACCTGTACCAGGGCCATTGCCTACGATCCCTGAACAGGTCATCAAGTTCCATGGGGAGATCACCTTCAACGATGGTGTGAGCATGGTCTTCGATAATGGCCCTGGTATGGGCCTTTCGGATGTAGACCACGACTGGTCCCATGCATTGCTTGGGGTCTCTACAGATATCGACCTGGGCCTGGGCATCACGATTACACCTGCTGTATTCCACCAGCTCAGTATGGATGACACGGTAGACAATGAGGATGAGACCTGGTTTACAGTCACAGGTAAGTGGGCCTTCTGAGAGGCCCTGTCGAATCCATCCAGGCCGGTCTATCTAGACCGGCCTTTTTTGTTTGCCCCACAAGTAGCCTCAAGCCATCAATCTGATAACCTCCTCTATAACAATATAGGTAAGTCTGCCTTTTTCTGATCTTTGCACTTGACAACTGATCGAACCTGTAGTTAACTTAGAGCACCGAGGCAAAATGGAATGCCTCAGTCAAAAGGAGTTGGCTCGAATAAGTAAGGAAGGGATGAAAAAGATGAAGGACCTGTTCACTACTGGGGAGGCAGCTCAAATCTGTCGTGTCAGTCAGCAAACCATCATCCGTTGTTTCGACACAGGTCGGCTGCAGGGGTTCCGCGTACCAGGTTCGAGGTTCCGCCGGATACCTCGGGCAAGTCTCCTGAAGTTCATGAAGGAGAACAACATCCCCCTAGACAACCTGGACTCGGGCAAGAAGAAGGTCTTGGTGGTAGATGATGACGCGGAGATCGTGGAGCTGATCACAGAGGTCTTGAATAGGGATGGGAGGTTTGAGATAAAGGCTGCCTCAAGTGGTTATGAGGCAGGCATAGCCACAGGTCAGTTCAGGCCGGACCTGATCCTGCTGGACTACATGCTCCCCGACATCAATGGAAATGTGGTCTGCCAGACCATACGCAGGAATCCAGAGTTCGAATCCATCAAGGTCATCATCGTCAGCGGGGTGATAAGGCAGGAGGAGATCGACCAGCTACTGAGGTCTGGCGCCCAAGGGTTCATCAAGAAGCCCTTCACCATCGATGAGCTGACCGGCAAGATCACCTCGGTCCTCCAGATGGCATCTTAGCAGGCCTTCATGATCGACAAGGTGACCGACCCACATGCCAGCCTGCAGACCAGGCGGGCAATAGCAGGACTGCAGGCCCTAGACGAACTGCCAGGGATCCTGGCAGACTGCATAGGATCCCTTGATGGACCACCTGCTAGACTAGCTGCGATCATAGAGAGGTCCGCGTGCCTGTCCGCCGGATTAATCCGCCAGGCCATAGGGGAGGGCATCGACCTAATACAATCGGGCTATTCGATCAGGCAGATCCTGGAAAGGATGGGTCAACAGAGGATCGAGAGGTGGATCCTGTCGATAAGGGCCTTCAGGCCTGCCATTAAGGCCAGTAACGTACCATCCAGGGCAGACCTACTGCTTCACAGCCTGGCCGTTGCGCATTCCGCAAGGAGGCTCGCAGAGGCATGCCATGATGGACCAAGCCCAGACCTTACCTATCTTACTGGACTGCTGCACGACATAGGTAAGCTGGCCACCCAACAGGTCATGCCAAGGGCATTTGTTGCCATCTGCCAGCAGGCCCAGCAACTGGGCCAACCGCTGTACCTGGCAGAGAAGGACCAGCTCGATACTGACCATGCGGTCCTGGGCAGGCTCTTGGCGATCCAGTGGTCATTGCCGCAGGTAATGGCAGAGGCGATCTGGCTCCACCACAGCCCTCACGCCCAAGTATGCCAGGATCCATTGTTGGCAAGGCTCATTGTGGTCTCTGACATCCTTGTCGGGTCTATGGGTTTAGGACGATCAGGCAGTTTCGATGACGTTGAGCTTACCGATCAGATGGCCAGGTGGCTGGATCTGGACCTGGATCTCCTGCATGCGGTCTGCCGGCACATAGGCCAGATCTGGCCGCAGTTAGAGGAGGCAATGGCAGGGCAGGACACAAGATGGGATGCCCTTTCAGAGCTGACCAGATCCAGGGCCTGCAGGCTGGCGTCCGTATCCGAAAGGCTTTCAGAACAGCAAAGGCAGGCCGATGCAAATGCCGGGCAGTTACGATTGATCAAGGAATTGGTAGGCGCGGTGGCAGATGCACACGGCCCATTGGCACTTGCAGCCAGATGCGCAGGCATCTGGCAACACCACTATCAGACCGCAAGGACCTGCCTGGTCTTGGCCCCGTTGAGGGTATCGGATCCTGTCCAGATCGCCATCATAGGGGATCTTGGAGGCTGTGCGGAACAACTTGTAGAGGATAGGGCCGCTGCCCAGTTGGTAAGGGAATATGCCAGCCGGCCATTTACGGCCTACCTGGCAGATGAATTGCTTGAGCAGCTGCAGGATTGGCTGGATGATCAATGGGCCCCTGGTAGGACCTATTGGGTACCACTGGCCTTGGAGAACGTTGGCATCGGTCTGCTGATCTTTGAGGTAAACTATCCAATAGACCCCGATCGATTCGCAGACCAGGTTGAGTCTTCTGCTGGTATCATCAGCAGGCTCGTATCCTTGGCAACTACATGTCAGTATCACCAGCAATTGGCAGAGCGACTGGCAGCAATCCGGTCTGATGGGCCAAGGCAGATGGCCTCAAGCCGACCGGACATCTACCAGGCACTGGCAGAGGTGGCCTCCGGTCTAGCGCACGAGATGAACAATCCACTGGCAGTGATCTCCGGTCGGGCCCAACTGTTGGCGGAGACCGCCTCTGACGAACAGGTCCAGAAGGCCTGCCAGCAGATCCATCAACAGGCCCAGGAACTGGCCGCCCTCTTGGAGGGGCTTATGGCCTATGCAGAACCTCCCCAACCACATAGACACAAGGTCACCGTCGACCAGATCCTCGAAGAGGCCCTAGCACTAACAAGGCAGAAGCTGGCGTCCCAGACCTTGGACATAGTCCTGGATGGACCGGGCAAGGAGCTGCTGCTGGAGGTCGATTCAGCACAGTTGGCATCCGCCTTGGCCAATACCATTGTCAATGCATTCCAGTCATACCAAGACCAGCCAGGCCAGGTCCGGATAAGGATACAGAGACAGGCAGATGCCCTCAGCATATGTGTTATCGATCAAGGTATGGGGATGGATGCCCAAACCTGTGCAAAGGCCACACTGCCATTCTTTTCTGCCAGGCCTGCAGGGAGACAGACCGGCCTTGGATTGGCATTTGCCGAAAGGCTGATATCCATTAATGGCGGCCAACTCCGTATTTCCAGTCAGCCTGGCCAAGGTACCACCGTAGAGATCGAGTTGCCACTAGCCCTTCAGGATAGGTCCTGAAATCCTGACTGATCCTGCCGCACCCTGTCCCTAGCCTGCACTTCCATGCCCATCAAGCACTGGTTTATGGGCCACAGGCCCATATGACCATTGCCCAGTTAAGCATGCCGGAAGATCGACCGAACCTAGAGACTGTAGCCACAGGATGGTGCTGCATGAAGGTTGGGTTCTCCATGTTAGACCAAGAAAGATACAAGAGGCTCAGGTCGTTTCTAAGGCAGGTAAATCGTCAGCGCAGGCGACAGGCGCAACAGATAGACATACTTTGCAGGGACCTGATTGCTGCGCAAAGGCGATTCATCCAAGACCTCGATTGCATAGGGTTTGCGGCCAGCCTATACAGGTCCATGCTGGGGGTCACCGACCCTGGGCGTCTGGTGGACTTAGCTGCCGCAGCCATCACCGAGCACATATCTGGCATTGCGATGCTCTTCTATGTGCGATCAACTGGCATGTTCAAACAGTATGCCGCGGGCACAGCACAGTCCGACGAGTACCTTAGGCTCCTAGAGTCTGTCAATACCGAGCTTGCAGAGGCCATATGCAGGGCAAACAAGGTCTGCGGACTTGAGGACCTCCTGATGCTCGGCATGCAGGCCAGTCCTGCCCTGACGGCCAGGACCTCCACCGTCTGTGTACCAATCAGCATCGACGGCAGGTGTTTTGGTGTGGTACTTGTCTGCGGTCCTGCCACCCTTCGATTGACTGCCTTCCAGATGCAGAAGCTTAACGCTGTTGCAGCAGGCCTTGCATCTGCAATCCAGGCATGCCAGCAGGTCCATAGCGAGTAGCAGTCATCGATATAGACTTGCCGCTAGATCCCCACGGCCGCATAATCTACCTGCTATGGCAATAGACAGGGAACCGAAGATCTCAGAGATGGTCCAGATCAACGACTGTTATGAGGCGGTGACCGTCATCCGCCGTTGGCGCAATGGCCTATTCTTGCTGGTATTCCTGTCGCTTTTGTGCCTGCAGGCCATCTTTTGGGCAGTGGACCTGAGGTTGCTACCTGCTGATACCACATCGACTACTGGCCCAGGCAAGACGACCTTATTGCTCCATCACACCGACCTGGCCTGGCCGATAAGGCTTTGCAACCTATCGGCATTGCTCGGATCTACACTATATCTGTTCTGCATTGCCGCCACGCTTTGCATCTCCATAGCAGGCAGGCTGGGGGGTCTAAAGCACATAACCAGGGCCTTATTCATATCAGTGTTAGTGGTCTTGCTGCTGATCCCATGGCAACAATTGGCTGGCAAGCTGCTCCTCGGTGCCCTATTTGACCTTAGCGAGCTGAGGCAATGGGTCAATCTTGACCCTTTGCCAACATGTAAT
>JARYLO010000129.1 GCA_029907605.1 Sedimentisphaerales bacterium | reverse complement strand
GCCGCCATAGCCACCCATCATGCCCATGCCGCCATAGCCACCCATCATGCCCATGCCGCCATAGCCGCCCATCATGCCCATGCCGCCATAGCCGCCGTAACCACCACCGCCATAGCCCCTGGTTCCGCCACCACCATAGCCCCTGGTACCTGTAGTTGTTCCAGCTCCGGTGGTCCCACCACCGGAGGTCCCAGATAAGACCTCACTGGCAAGGTTAGAGCCCTGGTAGAAAAGGCTCTCGGCCATGTACAGCCTTTGCATGGTCATGTAGCCGGTCATGGGCATCATTGCGCTCTGCTCGGTGACAAGGTCGCTGACATCATAGATCCTTGTCTCCATCTTTTTGGGCAAGGATTGGATGGTACCGACCTTTATGATCCCACCGTCGACTATATAGCTAAGTGAAGGATACCCCATCTGTATCAAAGAACTGGATACAGAGGCCAACAGGCTCTCCAGGGCAGTGCCCAGCCTGACCTCAGGCAGTGGGTCCATACCTATCGGCGTGGTGGGATCCACCTCTGCATTGTCCCTTAAGTCGTTCCAAAGCACCACGATCTTTAAGGGTGGTTGGACTGCGTTACGCAGCAGGTCGAAGGCCTCACTAAGCGGCATCGATTGATTAAAGGCAGACAGGTCTACGATCTGCTCTAGCTGTCTGTACACCTCCATGTTGGCCGGGTCCAGCTCCACAGGCCTGTCAGGTTGCCTTGTCGGCTTCCGATTCAGTTCCTTCCAATTGGTTGGGTAGGTGACCTCTTCTGCATATGGGATCAGTGCCTCCTGCACCTTCAATGAGATATCAGCCCTCTGTTGCCTGTATTGCCTGTCGAGCTCCATCTGCATACGCAACTGCTTTGTATCGGCGATCTTCTGCCTGAGCTTGAGTGCCTCCTGGTTGGTCGGATCCCTGGCCAGGACCGCCTCCACCTGAGCCATGGCCTGGTCAAACTGCTCTTGCTCTAGATAGAGCTTTGCCCGCTCCATCAGCTCTATGATGGCCCTTTGTCTTGCGATCTCCTGCTGCTGGCGGACAACCAGGTCTGTCTGGACCGACTGGCTCCTTCGCTGCTGGTCCTGCTGCCACTGATATTGCTGGCGTGCATCTGCCAACGACTTGGCCAACTGCTGTAGCTCACCATCGTAATACTGTGCCAATTGTGACCCAAGATAGACCCTATTGGCCTCGATCATGGACCTTGCCTGGGCCAAGGAGGTCTCGGCAGCCTCGAACCTGCCAGTGGCTGCTGCATCCTGAACCGCCACCTTCGTACTGCTGACTACGGCCCTAACATGGTCCCGTATGATATTCTGCCTCCTGATGACCTCATCTATGAGGCTGCCTTGACCGCCTCCCAATGCCACCTGATTGGGCCCGCCGATTGCAGTAGGCTGGACCAGGTTCGGCTCTGAGACTATTTGCGAGAAGGCAGGTGCCTGTGCAGAGGCAGCCTGGCCTTGCGCAAACGGGTTCGCCTGCCTGGCCCCTTGCACGACCGCCTCAGGTCCTGTGGCATTGTTGACCTGAGACAAGAGGTCTGTGACCCGCTTTCTGTCAGTTGCGGATAGGAACTTGTTGTCCTTCAACGACAATAGCAGGCCCCTGGCCTCCCCTGGCCTATTCTGGGCAAGTAATCCAGCAGCCCTCTCCAGTTGGTCCAGTGCCTGCTTGCGTGCCAAGGCCGCCTCATGGGCCTGCTTGAGCAGGTCATTGAGTCGCTCCCTGTCCTTGTCACTGAGGTACTGCTGATATGACTGGGCCTCCAGCAGGGTCCTCTCTGCCTGTTCGTAGAGACCCCGCTGGTACTGCCTCGCACCTGTGTCGAGAAGATACCGCACGACAGGCCCTTTTGTGCGGTCCTCAACGGATTGGCCTGCATGTAGGGGTGCGGACCCGAACACGACCAGGATGTTGAAGATCAGGATGAACGCGGCCATCCTAGTAGCCGACAGGGAATACCTGTTACCTAACCGGCGCGCAAACCTTGGCTTGCCCAAAGTTAACCTCCTGCCTACAATAACACAGCCTTGTTGAAATACCTATTCACCCTGTACGTATCGTACTTCCACCTCCACTTAGGTGCGGGTTGGTTGTGCTACTTTACTGTAGCACAAAGGTCATGTATCTTCAAGTCAATTCTAGGTCCATGGCAGCTAGGGCCAATAATCTGTGGTCTGGTATGCAGCAAAGGCGGATAGACCCATGCGCATAGGAGACTTGAATAGCCCCAGAAACCTCATCCTTGCTGTGGAGACGTCGAGCAGGACCGGTTCGGTTGCAATAGCAGACCACAAAGGCATCCTGACCTATAGGCCATTCACTGGTCAACTCCAACACAACACCCAGCTATTGCCAACCGTCCGGGCGATGCTCAAACAACTTGGTGCCAGGTCTGACCAGGTCACCCAGGTCTATATTGCCTGTGGTCCTGGCAGCTTTACCGGCATCAGGATGGCGGTGACCATGGCAAAGACCATGCACCTTGCCCTTGGCACCAAGGTGGTGGCGTTGGACAGCCTTGATGTGATCGCAGCCAATGTGCCACCAGAAGAGCTAGACGACCACATCTTGATCTCTATCCTGGACGCCAAGATGGGCCGATTCTTCGTAGCAGCATATTGCAAGGCCGAGGGGATCGATCAGGGCCAGCAAGTACCAGGGCTTGTCAAGCTAGTTGAAGATACGGTCGCCACATCACAGCAGATACGCAACATGATAACAGAACTGGGCAGGACCGCACTGCTGGTAGGTGACGGACTTCTCTACTACCGCAAGCTCTTTACCGCACCTGACATAGTGATCATGGACCGTGAGTACTGGGGCCCTACCGCATTGAATGTCTACAGGCTAGGTAGGATAAGGGCAACCAGTGGCCTGTTCGAGGACCCCCTGAAACTGGTACCCAATTACCTGATGCCACCGCAGGTGACGTTGCCCAGACAATAGCCCCAAGGGGATTCGAACCCCTGTTGCCGGGTTGAAAACCCGATGTCCTAGACCTGCCTAGACGATGGGGCCACCTGATGCCAAGTCAGCTCAACTATTCTAGCGAGATCGCCTCCACAGGACAGCTATCAACGCAGACCCCGCAATCCACGCACTTTTCAGGATCCACCTTGGCCTTGCCCTTGACCATGCTGATGGCCTCGCTTGGGCACTCACCCACACATGTCTCACAACCAGTACACTTTGTCGGATCAACCTTTGCTGGCATAGAATCCCTTTCAAAAGACACCTCTTACGCCATGGTTAGCGGATGCTAGCGAAATAGGGCCGGTTTACAAGTCTTTTTTTGGCAGGCCTGCACCCTGGGCAGGTACAGGGCCAGCTAGTAATTCAGCGATGCGTCTTGCCAAGGGATGCAGGTCGTACTTGGATGCCCAGCTCAACACAGGCCCAAATCCCCCATCCTGCCTGGCCAACACGCACATGGCCATGACCCTTACAGGCCATGCCTGGTCAGTAACGCACTGCCCTGCGGCCCTTGCCAGATCGATATCCAGGTCCAGGCCATATAGATTGGCCAATGTCCAGGTCTTCAGTTCCCACCAAGCAGGATCTGGGTTGGTCAGGAGCCCAGGCTCTTGGATCAAGGCCTGTTTGAGCATACCTGGCAGCCAATCAGAGAACCTGAACCTGTACCTGGCACCACCCTTGAGGGCCTCATACTGTTCTTTGAGCAGGCCCACAAAGAGCTTGCTAGTGGCCAGGGCCTCTGGAAGTCCTGCCTTTCCCAACCTCTGGTGGCGATTCCGTAGGATCTCGGCACTTAGTTCCACCGCTGGTCTGGAGATGGTCAAGGCCACGGCTGGGACCGCAGGATCGGGCTTGCCGTCAGGCCCTACCAGGTACACATAGAAATGCAACCTCACAGAGGCCTGTGGACTGGCATCCAACAAGGCCTCCAACGGACCTGTTGTCAACAGCACCTCGGACTTGACCATCCTGCCAGGTAGCAGCCTGGTATAAGAGAATGCAGGGGTAGTGATCATCCCCGGCCAATCCCTCTCTAGGTCACCGGTGACCCTTACATCCACGCCAACCAGCCCACTTATCCAACCATCGCCTATGAAGATCGGTTCGAGGGCCTGATTGCTGATCATCACGGTTGCCACCAGCAGATCACCGAATCGCACCACATTGGACGGCACTGCCACCTGCAAACCTATGGCCTGGTTGGGGTCCACGAATCTGGGCATGAGGGTCTGCCCGAACCTGCCAGAGAGCCGCTCGAGGATAGCGCCTGCATTGACCCTTGGCCTGTATGGAAGACCGAGGCCGCTGAGGTATTGCCTTGCCACATCTGCCACCAATGAGCCAGGATCCTTTGCGATCGCAGACCTCAATACACCTGCGGCCTTGGTCTTATCTGCACCAGAAAGGAGTATCAGTGCCCGTGCCAGCAGGCCGATCTGGGTGCCTTCTGCCTGGTCTGCAAGGCCGCTGGCGTACTGGAACTGGCCATTGACTGCCAATGCATATGCCAAAAGGGCAATGGCTATGACCGAGTTGGGCTCCTGGGCAAAGGCCTTGTTGGCCCAATCAAGGGCCTTTGCCTTGTCTGGGCTTACAAAGCTGTAGAACCAGGCAAGATGTCGCGGACCTATCTTGACCTGCAAGGCCCCCTGCCCTGCCCTTTCTACCATGTGCAGGGCCATCTGCTCTGTATCGGCCAGCAATTGAGAGGCCTGATCTTGCCTGCCTGCCTTGGCAGCGGCCTTGGCAGCAACGGACTCCAGGAACAGATCCACAACACCCTGTGCCCTCAGGTCCTGTGCGATCTGGACCACATCACCTGCCCGATCTGTCTGGTATAGGCACAGGACCCACGGCAGGTAGATCTCTGGGGGCAGCGGTTTGTCCTTGTTCAGGTACGCATGAAGGCCTGCACAATAGGCATAGCCGCTTGCAGCAAGTTCGTACAGTTCGAGCTGTTCTGCATACTGACTAAAGGCCATTGCCACGTCCATCTCCATCGGCCGTTGTTGCATGACCAACCGAAGGTGTTCCAGATAATCGGCAGGTTCGATAGATTCTGGGGCAAGCTCTACTAGCTTGGCGAATGCTAGCCTATTACCAGGGTCTATCTCGCGGGCCTTTGTAAGCAAGGACCTTGCGGCTGGCCCATTCTTCCTTTCCAAGACCAATAGCCCGTATTGCGTAAGCAGATATGAATCGACCGCCGCGTTCCTACCGGCCGACGACTCCAGCAAGGCCTGGATGAACTGTTCCTTTTCCTTGGGTGTGCCCAGCCTTTCCAAGGCATAGTCCACCGCAAGCCTGCACTGGCCAAACTGGGCAGATGGGCTGATATACCTGGCCAGCCATCGGCCCACATCCCTTGTATAATCCCTGCCCCCATACCTGCATGCCAATTCCATTGCCAGCCCGTAATAGGCCATGTTATCTGGATCCAATTCTATTGCCGCCTCCAACAGACCTACAGCCAGGTCTGCCTGGGCTTTACCAAGACCGGGCGTATAGCGGATCTGGCATGCCAGGTCATAGAAGGCGTATGCAGCAACAGGGGAACGGAGGTTTGCAGGCAGGTCTGCCTGCGCGAAATGGGCCTGGCCCAAGGCCAATAGGATCACTGTGCCCGCTATAGAAAAGGATCGATCCTTGTGCATCTACACTCCATGTTGCCAGACAGGCCCTATACATATCTCGGGCGGATATTATGTGGACTTTACCTGGCCTGTGTCATGCATGCTCGCATGTACCGCCTGGGACCTATAAAGGTTTGATGTGGAGGATATACCCGCCACCGCTGGCCAGTACGGCCTTTATATGATCACCTGGACGGACCTGTATGGTCTTGGTGTCCACGCCTGTGGGCCGATCGTTTGCGTCAGGTGGGTCTGCCCAGATCGTGGCCTGGTATTTGCCCTCCTGGAGGAAGTCGAGAGGGATGTCCAATGTGCGGGCATCCCAGTTGGTCATACCGGCCACAAACCACTGATCCGCCGACCTCCTGGCCACAACGATATACTGACCAACCTGTCCATCGATGACCTTGGTCTGGTCCCAAGTGGTCGGTACCAACCTCAATAGATCAAGTCCGTCAGGGCTGGACCTGTATGCATAGGGGCTGTCACACAAGACCTGCAACGGACTTTCATATACGATCAGCATGGCCAATTGGTGACACCTGCTACCCATGACCATCGGCGCAGGGGCATCAGACCCTACTACCTTGAATTGGGATCGGCTTGCATTCCTGAATCCGCCGGGCGTAAAGTCCATAGGACCGGTCAGCATCCTGGTAAACGGGATGGTCAGACAGTGCTCAGGCGTGACCCTGGCAGACCATTTGTTGTACTCATTGCCAAGCACGGCCTCTAGTGTCAGGAGGTTTGGCCATGTGCGTCTGGTGCCGGTTGGCTTGTATGCACCATGGAAGTCCACCACAAGCCTGTGCTCCGCAGCCTTCTGCAGGACACGATGGTAGAAGTTGACCATCTCCTGGTCATCCCTATTCATAAAGTCTATCTTCACACCAGCCAGACCCCACTTTTGGTAAAGGTCAAATGCCTCATCTAGCTGCCTATCTGCATGAAACCAATGCAGCCATACCAGCAGCCTTACTGACCTTTGCCTGGCGTACTCTACCAACTCTGGTATGTTGATGTCTGGGATAGATCTGGTTATGTCACAATTCGGGTCCGGTTGACCAGATCTGGTAAATGGAGGCCCGTACCAATGCCAATCTATCAACTGGTATTCCCAGCCCATCTGACTGGCAAGATCGATGAAATACCTCATGGTGGCGTTGTTGGGACCTAAAGGAAAGTTTGCATCAGGTGCATACCCGCCAGACCACCACCAGTCCCATGCTGCCTTTCCAGGTCTTATCCAGGATGTGTCCTCAATAGCACAAGGGGGATTTAGATTATCTATGATGTCCGATTCTATCAGGTCACCCGGGCTTCTGCCGAGCATGATCACTCGCCAAGGACTTGTCCTCGGTGTCCTGCTGATAACACATATCCGCGGGTCGTCTTGCCTTGGCGATAGGACGGTCACAAAGGCATTAGGTACACCCCCAAGCCGATCTAGGTGCATCCCAGCCCAGTCCTGTAGGTCTGCCTCTGCCAGGGCCGCCCAGATATGATCATCCACCTTTATCAGCACAGGAACACCATAGATCTCATCC
>JARYLO010000128.1 GCA_029907605.1 Sedimentisphaerales bacterium | reverse complement strand
GGGAGTTCGGTGCAGAGGGCATAGGCCTATTCAGGACAGAACACATGTTCTATGGCGAAGGCTCCGACGCCCCGCTATTTGCCCTCCGCAAGATGATCGTGGCAAGTACCGAGCAGGAGCGCCGCAAGGCACTCGATGAGCTATTCCCATATGTCAAGAAGGACATAAAGGCCACACTCGAGGCGATGCATGGGCTGCCTGTCATAGTCAGGCTGCTGGACCCACCGTTACATGAGTTTGTGCCTAGCGATCCTGATGCACAGAAGACACTGGCCAGCTCGCTGGGTATAAGTGTAGACCAATTGCAGAAACGTGCACAGGCCCTGCATGAGACCAATCCCATGATGGGTCATAGGGGCGTCCGGCTTGGTATTACATATCCGGAGGTCACGGAGATGCAGGTCCGTGCCATATTTGAGGCAGCGGCAGAGCTGCTCAAGGAAGGCAAGAAGCCATATCCAGAGATCATGATCCCTGTGGTCTGTGATGCCAACGAGATCAGACACCAGAGGCAGATCATAGACCAGGTATACCAGGAGGTGCTGGCCAAGTTCGGTCTAAAGGCGATCAAACACATGGTAGGCACCATGATAGAGATACCGAGGGCCGCGTTGCTTTCAGACCAGATAGGCCAGATCGTGGACTTCTTCAGCTTTGGGACCAATGACCTGACACAGATGACATTCGGGTTCAGCAGGGACGACATCGGTGGATTCCTGAAGGATTACATTGGCAAGAAGATCCTGCCAGGTGACCCATTCCAGAGCATCGACCAGATAGGTGTAGGAGAGCTGATCAAGATCAGCGTTGAGCGCGGCAGGAAGGCCAACAAGAAGCTCGAGATAGGCATCTGTGGCGAACAGGGTGGGGATCCAGCCAGTGTGGAGTTCTGCCACAACGCTGGCCTGGATTATGTCAGTTGTTCACCGTTCAGGGTGCCTATCGCCAGGCTCGCTGCTGCCCAGGCTGCAGTCAAACAGGCCAGGTCAAAGAAGAAATAGGACCTCTCAGACAAAGGGCTTATTTACTCAGCGGTGCGCTGGCGCTTCTGGAGCGCACCGCTGTCTTGTTGATGCAGCTTGCTTGACCGCCCCTAGACAGATCAGCTTCTTTCAAGCTCTATACTGGCCAGTACGGTCATCCCTCCGGCCACACCTATGTCATTGGACCGGTGAAAGGCACTTCGGCCCGAATGACGGCTTTTGGGTCCTATTGCTTGGTGCAGGCGATGGAAGGATAAGACCCTATCGATGCATCCCTGTATGGTAGCCCTGCGGACCTCAACGCAAACGGGCTAGTGGATATCCCGGACCTGCTAGCTTCCGTAGACCTGTGGGTACGCGAGAATGGCTAGAGATCTGGCAGGATCTGGTGAAGAGTGATTAGCAGGTGATATCCAACCACGATCTGGAATCCTTGTTGATTGTTGACTTGGCGGCGTAGAGACCTATGCTTAGTCCGTAAAGTGTGATAAAAGGCAACACCAAGGATCTGCTGGCACTAATATGAAGGGAGCAGGCAATGACATTGACATTAGAACCACCCGCAACATCCCTGATTATGGAAGGTACACAGGAGCTAAGGAATTGGGCAATGGTGCTCCACCTATCTGTACTGGCAGGCTTTGTCGGTTCCGTTCGGCGGATTGCTAGTACCTATCATCATCTGGCGGCTTAAGAAGGACAAGATACCTGGTATTGATATCCATGGCCGTATCGTGGCGAACTGGGTCTTGTCTACCCTGATATACTCCATCGTGTCCATTTTGCTGTGCTTTGTCTTGGTAGGCTTTGTGTTGATTGCTGCCCTGGCGATCATGGATCTAATCTTTCCAATAATCGGTGGCATTAAGGCCAATAACGGCCAGGTCTGGAGATACCCGCTATCGATCCGATTCTTTAAATACAGGACCGCCTAACCAGACAGGCGAGGATCCGAGCATCTAAAGGCCCGAAGCAAGATAGCACCTACATCCAGAGTACCAGTTACAGGGAGCCGACGCCGCAGCTTCGAGCTGTCTATGGGGCTGGGCAGCGTTGTGGTTTGACATGGAGGCAGAGACTGGTACAATGACGCCGGTGGGTAAGAGCCCACTATCGGTGGTGAGAGTAGCTCAGTTGGTTAGAGCATTGGATTGTGGTTCCAAGGGTCATGGGTTCGAATCCCATCTCTCACCCTTGTCTGCCTCTGACCCAGTCCACAAAGGCCCTTATTGCCCGACCAAGGCCGCTGGGTCTGGCCTCATCCTCAAGGGGACCTAGTAGCGGCAGTTGTACCTGGGGCCGGACTGGCCGCTCTGCAGGCCTTTTGGGCTGTCTCTGTCTTGATCTAGCCTTGGGCCGATCATGTGCCTTGACTGATACCTTTGGCTGGACCTCAGCAACCACATCCCCACTAGGCATAGTCACATTGCCTGGCCGGACCTCCTCCGGCATGACGGCCTTGGTGAAGATGGCCGTTATGGGTTTGTGCAGACCTGATCTCCTACTGCCCCTCATACTCCCTCCCCAACAAGCCTGTGGATCCTGGCCTTTAGCTCCACGGCCAGTGCATTGAACTGCACTGCTGCCCTGTCCTTGGGGTCGAATGTTATGATCGGTTGACCTGCACTCGGTGCCTCTGCAAGCCTTATGTTCCTATGGATGGTGTTCTGGAATACCAGCTCGCCAAAGAAATCCCTGAGCTGCTGCTGTACCTGGCGGCTCAAGGCCACCTTTTCCTCCACAAAGGTCAAGACCATACCGATCACCCGCACCCTGCATGAGTCCAGGCGCCTGCGGAGTACCTGCACGGTCTCCAGTATACGCTTGAGCCCATATAGGGCGCAGAAGTGGGTCTGGACCGGTACGATCAGGTAGTCGCTTGCCACCAGCCCATTTACCAGCATCAGGCTCAGGTATGCAGGGCAATCGATGATGCAGAGGTCATATTGGTCTTGGAGCTGTTTCAAATGCCGTGCAAGCATGGACTCCTTTCCTGCAACGGCATTGAGGTCCAGGTCCGCAGCGCTCAACAGCAGGCTCCCAGCGGCCACATCCAGACCCTTTATCTGCTCATATGGCCTGATAACCTGGCGTATCGAGGCGTCTGCCTTTACCAGCACATCATGCATGGACCTATCCAGCTCGCTGGGCTCCCAGCCAAGCGCAAGTGTGGCATGAGACTGCGGATCGATATCCACCAACAAGACCCGGTCACCTGCTGCAGCCAGGCATGCCGCCAGGTTGACCGCAGTAGTGGTCTTGCCGCATCCACCCTTCTGATTTGCGATTGCCAGGGTCTTCACAACTAAGCCTACCCAAATACCCTCCATCCTTGGTCTGATACCGTATATAGCGACCAAACCGGATCGTCCCTAACCCTGGAAGGCCACCTGAGAGCATATCGGAACGAAGCCCAGGCGGCTTCAACCCAATAACAGATTGTAGCATAATAAGCAAGCAGCCACAATATTCTAGGACCAGGCCTTAGGCGACCGGTATCCTGGCGTGGATAATCGCCAAATACCAGTCGGTCTTGAGACCAATCAAACCTGGATGGATAATATGGCCATGGACCTCCAGCAAAGGCTTGATCTGCTGACCACTGCGAGCAGGTTCGACCTCGCCTGCGCGTGCAAATACCCGGACGAGCCAGGCCGCCAGCGGGGACCTGACGGCAGGTGGATATATCCTGCGGTCCTACCAGGCGGACGCAAGGTGATGCTGCTAAAGGTACTGCAGACCAATGCCTGCGCAAATGACTGCACGTACTGCCCATTCAACTCCAACAGGCACATACCAAGGTGCAGCCTCAGGCCTGAGGAACTGGCCAAGACCTTCATGGATCTATTGAAGGCAGACCGCGTAAGTGGCCTGTTTCTATCCAGTGGTGTACAGGGTGGGCCTGACCGGACCATGGACAGGATGCTCCAGACCGTCGAGATCCTCAGGCGGCGATTTGGGTTCAAGGGCTACATCCACCTAAAGGTGATCCCAGGGGCAAGCAGGGCTGCTATAGAACAGGCGGTCAGGATGGCAACCAGGGTATCGGTGAACATAGAGGCCCCTACAGAGCAGCACCTGGCAAGGCTCAGCAGCCGCAAACGCTTCTACCAGGACATCATTGCTGCGATGCAGGCGATCTCAGACCTGCGCGGCTCGCTCAACCCTCGCTGCCAACAGACCACGCAATTCGTGGTCGGTGCAGCAGGCGAGACAGACAAGCAGATCGTTACTGCAACAGCCAGGCTCTATGAGCGGTTCAGGATGGAGAGGGTATACTTCTCTGCCTATCAGGCCCCAGATCCATCTCCAAAAGGAATCCATGACCTCTTCGGCCAAGAGATCTATCAGGCCGACACACAGATCGCAAAGGGTGTTATACGGGAACACAGGCTCTATCAGGCAGACTTCCTGATAAGAAGATACGGCTTCTCCAGGGACGAGATACCCTTTGATCAGGATGGAAATCTTTCGCTCGAGCAGGACCCAAAGACCTTGTGGGCAAACTTGCATCCGGAGTTCTTCCCTGTGCCAATAAACAAGGCCCAGAGGTGGCAACTGCTGCGGGTGCCAGGCATAGGTCTAAAGGGGGCCGATCGGATCATAGCTGCCAGATGCCAAGGGCCATTTCGGACGATCGAAGACCTGGCCAGGCTCGGGATAAGGCTCAAGGCCGCCAGGCCATACATCCGTCTAGACTAGTTGCGATCGGCTGGCAGGCCTGATGCCTGCCTACCGAGATACCTCCAGCACGCAGGCAAAACCAGCGATGCAAGACAGATCTTCGCAAGGTCGCCGATCACGAATGGATACAGGCCTACCTTAAATGCCGTGGGAATAGATACCCCCATCCCAAAGATAAGCCAGCAGATACCTAGCACATAGATCTGGATATTGCCTATCAGCATTGCCAGGAAGGTGGTCCTGAACCTGCGATCCCAACCCATCTGGGCAAGCCAGCCAACCAGACCTGCTGCCAATAAAAAGCCGAATAGATACCCTGCAGTTGGGCCTATGAGCATGGCCGGCCCTGCCCTGCCATGGCTGAACACAGGCAGACCAAGGGCTCCCTCCAAGAGGTATAACGCGACCGTGCCCATGGCCAACCTCGGCCCCTGTGCTGCACCTAGTAGCAATACCACCAATGTCTGGCCTGTCATAGGCACAGGATAGAACGGCACGGCAAGCCATGCGGATATGCCGATAAGCAGGGAACCAACCAGCATCCAGCAGGACTGGTATGCCAGGGCCTGCCACCTGATGGCTGGCTGCCAGAGCATCATCAATGTGGGTTGATCTGCAACTATCATCCTGATCGATCCCTAAAGACCTGCAAGATTATATGTGTACGATGGGCCGTATCAACGGCTTTCAGGCCCTGGCCGTGACATAGTTTCGGTATGACCTGAATCCCCTCTTGTAATATCCGCCTGTCAGGGCCCTTGCCCCAAATAGCACACACCCTGCCAGTTGTGCCCTCACCACCCTAAGCTCTTCGAGCATCCTGATGGCCTGACCTCGCCTGGTGGTGTCCGCACCGAATACGACCAATGTGGCATCAGCCACCTGCGCAATGACCTTTGCATCGCTGACCAGCAGGATGGGCGGGCTGTCAATGATGATATGGTCATAGGCCTTTGCCAGTTGACTCAGGAGGACCTTCATCTTGGGGCTGGCCAGCAGATCAGCAGGATTGAAAGGCAATAGGCCTGTCTCCATGAGGTCCAGCCCCTTTATGGTCGTCTTTCGGATGGCCTGTCTTATCGTGCACTGTGAGAGCAGCACATTGCTCAGTCCGTACCTGCCATTGCCGTTCTTGCTGGAGACAGGCCTTGGGAATATGCTCGCACACTGGGGGTGCCTGAGGTTGGCATCGAGCAACAAGACCTTCCTCCCATTTACTGCTAAGGCAATGGCAAGGTTGGCTGCTATGGAGGTACTGCCATCCCCTGCATCAGAACAGGTAACAAGTATGCTGGATGCCTCTTGCAACTCCAGGTTTGCCCTCAGTCTCCTGTAGGAATCCGCCAAGATAGAATCTGGTGCCTGTTGGACCACCTTGTAAAGGTCCACATCC
Source organism: Sedimentisphaerales bacterium (assembly GCA_029907605.1). Lineage (GTDB taxonomy): Bacteria > Planctomycetota > Phycisphaerae > Sedimentisphaerales > Anaerobacaceae > DTPU01. The sequence goes on along the minus strand of JARYLO010000128.1, from coordinate 1,134 downwards.
GCCGGCAGGTCCAACCCGGCTGCGTCAGGGATTATGCCCAACAAAGGCACATCTATCCACCTGATAAGGTCTGCTGCGGTCCGGATCCGGTCGGTCATCAACTCCGCACCGAACGCCCCCACAAGCGCAACAAAAAGCCCAGCCAACGTTCCCAGGGGGAGCCAAAGGCCGTATTGCCTGGTGAATACCATCTCCAGTGGGGGCAGTGCAGGTGCCTTCAAAACCAACCTTGGGGTCTTTGGGTCGGATAGGCTCAGCCTTTGCCTCTCTATGGCCTGCTTGAGGTCATTGAGTGTCTTGATCCGCTCATCCCTGACCGCAACCAGCCGTTCATATTCCATGCGGGCCATGTCCAGGTCCTTCTTCTGGGCCTCTGCCTCCTGCCGTTGGGACTGGAGCGTTGCCAGCCGATCCTTCATGGCCAATAGTTCCTGCTGGGCCTCTTTGAGGCCCGCCTGCCTTGTCTGCTCTGCAATCTCTGCCCTACGCTTGTCCTTGCGATCCTGCAGGTCCTTTATCAGCTCTGTGAGCCTCTGGACCTCTCGGTGTTGCGGCCCGAACTTGGTCAGCTTTGCAGCAAGTTGGGCCTCTGCATTGGCAATCTGCTGGGCCAATGTCAGCAGGATGGGGTCCTTTTGAAGGGCCAGCCCCACCTGCTCATTGACCGGTCCTTGGGCAGCGGCCTCAAGGCTCCTGACCGTGGACTCCATCTGGCTTATGGTCTGGGTCAGTTCGTTCTCCTCCACTAGCAATTGATTGAGCCTGACTACTGTTGGGTGTTGGCTGAGCCAGGAACCGCTCGCCTGTCCCAGGTCCGTAATCCCCCACTTGGTCCTGACCTGGTCCAGCGAATCATTGATCTTGTCCAACTCCTGCTGGACCTGATTGGCACGCTCCTCAAGGTTGGCAAGGCCCTCCTGGATCTGGCCTCGCTTGTCCGCACCCTCGGACTCTACGAACATGGCAGCCAGCCGGTTGAGTATCTTGGCAGCCTCCTGGGCCACGCCGCAGGTCATGCTGACCGTGACGAATTGCGCATCCCGCTGGGCATCTGCCTTCAGGTGACGCAGCAGGTAAACCAGGGCCTTTATCTGATTGCCACCAACCTCTGCTGTAAACCAATGGGTCTTCCTG
>JARYLO010000127.1 GCA_029907605.1 Sedimentisphaerales bacterium | reverse complement strand
CGAATTCGAGCAGTTCCAGTCCATAACTGCACGTCCTATAAGAGTTTGCCCAAATTGCTCTACCTCTAACCTTCGGCGGCTTGTGGGTATAGGGGCCGCGGTCTTGTTTAGGGGATCTGGGTTCTACCAGACTGACTACCGCAGCAACAGTTACAAGAAGGCTGCAGAGGCCGATAAGGCAGGCAGTACCCCAAAGGCCAAGGAGGGCACTGAGGCCTCAAAGAAAAGTGCATGAATTCGGAAGATTTTGTTTGCATGTTAGGGATTGGGGTATATACTACGTGCTATGAGTGCGGTCATACTGCACAGTAGTACAGGGGTATCCTTTTTGCCCTCGGAGAATACCCCTTGAAGAACCAGAGGGAGGTACCAAGATGGGCCTTACGGCCCAAGGAGCACAATTGTGGCAAGAGGTACAGTAAAGTGGTTTGATGCAAAGAAGGGTTTTGGTTTCATCACCCCAGACGATGGTAGCGATGATGTGTTTGTTCATCATACCAACATCGCCGGCCAAGGGTTCAAGACATTGACCAATGGCCAGCAGGTGCAGTATGAGATCACACAAGGTCGCAAGGGGCCGCAGGCTACCAACGTGCGTCCAGGTTAGAGTGAAACACGGATAAGAACCCAGAAGGCCTTGTGCCGTGAGGCACAGGGCCTTTTTTGTTGAAGTGATTGGCCGGCTGGCTAACATATTGCAAGCCGGTGTCTGAGTGATCGCGTGGCATGGTAGGTTAAGAAAGGAGTCTGGGCATGGCAAGGAGGATCATATTGGTTTGTGTCGTATTAGGAGGCCTTTGCCTGGCAGGGGGCTGTGTGATAGTAGCTGCTGGTGCGGCTACTGCCGCCACTGTGGCCTACATACAGGGTGCACTGGAGGTAGAGGAGCCACATCCATTGGAGAAGGTCTATGCGGCCACGAAAAAGGCCCTTGGTGACCTTAGGATGATGGTAACCAAGGATACAAAGGACATGTTCAAGGCGGAGATAGAGGCCAGGGATGTGGAGGACAAGAAGGCAGAGATCACCCTGGTTGCCAAGAATGAGGGGATCACGAAGATAACCATAAGGGTGGGCCTTTTTGGGGATGAGGTCCGTTCTAGACGCATCTACATGAGGATCCACGAGAATCTGCGATAGATTGACGAGGTAACCGAACAAGGGCTTGACAGGTTCGTATGTATATGTGATTATTTGATCACATAGCCGAACATGGCTGCTCGTAATGACAAGCAGGTCTTCTACCGCAAGCTTGCCCAGGTGTACAAGGGCATGGCCCATCCAGTACGCGTGGCCGTCCTGGATTACCTTAGGGATGGGGAGCAGTGTGTCTGCGACATTGCCAGGCATGTGGGCTCTGAGCGGTCAAATGTCTCTAGGCACCTGGCCGTCATGGTTGCATGTGGTGTGCTCGAGAGCCGCAAGGAAGGGCTTAGGGTCCTGTACAGGATCAGGGCCCATTGTGTGGCCGAATCGCTTGATTGCATCACCAGGCTTATTGCGCAGCAGGCCAGGGATCAGGTCAAACTGCTGGGCCAGGTGGGTTTAGAGGAAAGGAGCTAATCATGAAGGATTGGAAGAAGATGGCGGGTCTGGTGGTCGTATTCCTTGTGGCATATTTCCTGCCGCTTGGAAACCCCAAGGTGACCAACGCGATCCTGGAGGCCTTCAGGCTGCTGCAGTGGTATGCGATGAACCACACCCTTGCGTGTGTGGTCCCAGCCATGTTCATAGCAGGCGCGATCTCCACCTTCCTCTCGCAGGCGTCGGTGATGAGATATCTCGGGCCGTCATCCAATAGGGCCTTTGGTACAACACCAACGACGTGACCATCAGCCTAAAGGATGGCACTGCACTGAATGCCAATATCCGCTACAGCACCCAGGATCACCTTGATGTACAGCTCTATGACCAGGATGGCAGGCTTGGCACAGATATCAGGCGGATCGCAAGGGCGGATATTGCTAGCATAGAGTACGAAAAGAACTTCGTGATGACCGTTCACAAATACAAGTGGTATCTGGCCGGTGCATGCGGGATTGCCGTACTGATAATGGTCGCTAGCTGGTTCAGCAAGGATGAGATAAGCCAGTGGATGCAGGCAACCTGGGACTTTTCCTTGATGATCATCCCGTTGCTATTTGGAGGTGTGTTTGTGACCGGCTTTGTCGGGGCCCTCATGCCAGAACGATACGTCGCAGGCCTGGTGGGTGGTAACAGCCGCATGTCGAACCTTGTTGCCAGTCTTGTCGGTATGTTCTGGTACTTCGCCACATTGACCGAGGTGCCTATTGTGGAGATGCTGCCCAGGTTAGGCATGGGCAAGGGGCCTGCATTGGCCCTCTTGCTGGCTGGGCCTGCATTATCGTTGCCGAGCATACTAGTCATCTATAGGATTATTGGAGCTCTCAAGACGCTGGTCCTCTGTGTGCTGGTTGTGGTCATGTCTAGTATTGCAGATCTAGCCTTTGGGGCATTGTTCTAAGGAGAGGAATCATGTGCGGACAATCAGAATGTTGTGGGCCACAGACAAACGTCCTATTATATGCCTGTTCCGGTGGGGCCAATGTTGCTGAGGTGGCTGACAGGGCGGCAAGGCAGTTGATGTCAGAGGGGCTTGGGACCATGTTCTGTCTGGCAGGTCTGGGGGCAGACATACAGGGCATGGTCCAGACCGCCAAGGATGCGGAGATGAACCAGGTCATAGACGGCTGCCCTGTTGATTGTGCAAGGAGGATATTCGAGCGGCATGGATTGGCAAATTGCAGGTATATCCGTGTAATGGACCTGGGGATCGAGAAGGTCAAGGGCGCACGTTGTGCCCACGATCAGGTCGATAAGGTAGTGGCAAAGGCCAAGGAGGTATTGGGTCCTGCATGTAAGGGTTGAGCCATGAAGACGATACAGATACTGGGCACTGGTTGTCCAAAGTGCAAGCAGTTGGCGGAGAATGCCGAGGCTGCAGCCAAGGCACTTGGGATCCAGTACACCCTCGAGAAGGTCACGGATATCAACAAGATTATGGGCTTTGGTGTGATGATCACCCCTGCCTTGGCCATAGACGGCCAGGTAAAGGCGGTAGGCAAGGTACCTACCGTTGATCAGATAAAGGCCATGCTGGCAGGTAACTGAATGCCGGATCCTTGATCCAGGATACATGAGGTGCTGATATGAATATGAACAAGATGGCAAGGACCTTGATCGTGGGCGGCATTGTGGTGGCGATCACCGCCATATTGGTGTTCAAGAATGCCGGCCATAGGCCCCAAGGGCCGGTCCAGATACGGCCAAGCGGTTCGGGCCTGCCGAGGCTTGTGGACCTTGGTTCCGACACCTGTATCCCCTGCAAGCTGATGGCCCCTATCCTGGAACAGCTCCGCAAGGAGTACCAAGGCAGGTTGGAGGTGGAGTTCATTGACGTGGGCAGGCACCCGCAGGCCGCGACCACATATGGCATCAGTGTTATACCTACACAGATCTTCTTCGACCCCAATGGCAAGGAGCTGTTTAGACACGAGGGGTTCCTTTCAAAGGAGGATATACTGGCTAAGTGGAAGGAGCTGGGCATCGACCTCCAGGCCTCACAGGCCTCCTTCGAGCGACTCGAGCCAGCAATGCGTGACGATCGGCCCAAGGACCGGATCTGTTTTATGTGCGACGGGGACGTCAATGACAGGGCTGCTGTGGCCATCCAGACAGAAAAGGGGCTAGTGCGGCTGTGTGGCCTGCATTGTTACTTCATCATGTATTCCTGCCCGACCGAGGATAAGACAGGTATCGAGGATCGTGTCACGGTTGCGGATTGGGCGGATGGCGGCCAAGTCCAGCTCCGCAAGGCGACCTTCCTTTACGGGCATCAAGAGGATACCGGCAGGCCTTGGATAAAGGCATTCGCCACTAAACAGGTGGCCTAAGAGGAGATGGCAAGGTCAGGTGGATCTTTAGTCAGCCTGGAGGCCCTTGCCGAACTGGAGCTATCACATAGGTGCGGATTCTGCGATAGGGCATGCTACCCACAGGATGCAGCAAAGGTGATCATTGCGGATGGCGTACACACATTCGGGTGTTGCAGTCAGTGTGCACTGGGCGTTGCTGCTAGGACGGGCAAGGACATAGAGGTCCATGAGCGTGACAGGCTCACAGGCCAGCCGATCATAGTCAAGACATTTGAGGGCAGGATCGCATCTATAGACCCGCCGACTGCCGTTGCATGGTTTGGCCAAAGACAAAGCCCGGACGGCAGTTGGGTATCTGCAGGCTGTTTCCACCAGGGCTTCTTCGCCAACGCGGATAATCTCAGGCAATGGGTCCAGCAGCATCCTTACGAAACAGGCCGGCAGATCACCATTGCCCAGGCATTGGCCGACAAGATGAAGCTATCGCCCCAGCAGATCAAGAAGGCCTGCAAGATCGGGGAGTGCGCACCCAAATAGGAGGAAATCACATGGCCACAAGAAAGACGATTTGCCTAATAGCCGTTCTGGTCTGCCTGGCGGGAGACGTAGCGGGCTTGGCCGCTGCTGAAGAGCAGTCGCGGCAGGCCGTGCTCCTTTGCGATCAGTACCCTTGGCTAGCGCAGGGCAGCCTTACATATGCCAGATTGGCCCGGCTTCCAGAAGGGGTGGTCCTCAGGTCCGGCGATCTGACAATAAAGGCCGAGCAGATAGAACAGCAGATCTCTTCTGCCCCTCAGCAGGTCCAGGCCCAACTGCGTGCCAACGCCTGCTATATCCTAGAGAACATGGCCACAAGGCAGCTCTTGTTGCGGCTTGCAAGGGCAGATCTGGCCGGTACGGACCAGATGCAGCTCCTAGAAGGCTTCTTGAAGGGTCTGGTTGCCGACGTGAACGTCAGCGATGGGGATGTCGAGCGATTCTACCAGGAAAACAAGGATGCGATCGGCCCAGTAGGCCTCGAGCAGGTCAAGGACCAGATCCGGCAGTTGCTACTGCAGCAAAGGCAGCGGGAAAGGCTACAGACGTATGTTCAGACATTGGGTAAACGCATGCCCATAGAGGTCTCGGACTCCTGGGCAAGGACCCAGGCCACACTTGCAAAGGAAAACCCAGTTGACAAGGCCAGGTCGAGTGGCCTGCCTTCACTAGTGGACTTTGGCTCGGCCGGCTGTATCCCATGCCAGATGATGGCCCCTATACTGGACAAGCTCGGGTCGGAATATGCGGGCAGGCTCAACGTGGTCTTTGTGCATACAGGCCATGAGCAGGTCCTTGCAGCCAGGTACCAGATAGAGGCCATACCTACCCAGATCTTCTATGACAAGAATGGCAGGGAGGTCTATCGGCACGTGGGATTCATGCCCGAAGAGCAGATCAGACAGCAGCTCAAGCAGATGGGTATCGATTGATCCATGGAGCGGCTTTTTGCGGCCCTGACGCATGCGGTAGAGGGTACGCCCGCTGTGGCGGTAGGTGCCTCTGTGGTCTGGGGGATACTGAGTATCCTGCTGAGTCCCTGTCATCTGGCCAGCATACCGCTGATCGTGGGATTTATCGATGGCCAGGGCCGGATCAGTACTGGCAGGGCGTTTGGCCTATCAGGTCTGTTTGCCGTAGGCATATCGATCACCATAGGTGCTATAGGTGCGGTCACCGCTGCTGCAGGCAGGATGATGGGCGATGTGGGCAGGGTCGGCAACTACCTGGTGGCCGCCATCCTTGTGTTAGTCGGCCTCTACCTATTGGAGGTGGTATCCATGCCCTGGTCAGGCCCTGGCCAGCTCGGCATGAAGAGGAAGGGCATGCTGGCTGCATTCGTACTGGGCCTGGTCTTTGGGATTGCACTAGGCCCTTGCACCTTTGCATACATGGCACCCATGCTGGCAGTGACATTTCGGCTGGCGGCCACGAACCTCTGGTTCGGCATACTACTCCTACTGGCCTATGGGCTGGGCCATTGCTCAGTGATCGTGCTTGCTGGCACCTTCACAGAGGTCGTATCCAGGTACCTGGCCTGGAACGAGCGATCCAAGGGTGCGGTCATACTCAAGAAGGCCTGCGGCATATTGGTGATATTGGCCGGCCTTTATCTATTGTACAGGGCCTAGGAACCGGACTACTTGAATAACTGCTGGGCAAATGCCACCAGGTTCCTCCTCCAGACCGTAAAGCTGTGCCCGCCCTCAGTCGCTATCCACTGGAACTTGACGCCCTTTTCCTTGAGCCAGTCCACCAGCCTCTGATTGGCCCCGAACAGCCCGTCTTGTTTGCCGCACGAGATCCACAATAGCCTTATCTTTTCATCGGCAGACTTGTCCAGTTTAGGGAACTGCCTTTCGAGGTCCTCGCCAAGGCCACCGGAGCTGAAGGCCCCAATCCATGCGAACCGATCGAGTGCATTGAGCCCTACAAGCAGCGACTGCGTGCCACCCATGGAAAGACCGGCGATCGCCCGTCCTGCAGGGTCTGTCCTGAGGTTATAGAAACCTGTAACCTGATCGATGATCTCCTCCAGTAGGATCCTGCGGAACTTCTCGATGCTATCCTCCCAGATCTGCCTGTTCCGCAAACCTTGCCAGCCACCTTCGATGACCTGTCTATTACCATAACCTAAGGGCATTACCACGACCATTGGTTTGGCCCTTCCTGTGCCAATGAGGTTGTCGAGGATGATGTTAGCCCTCCCTACCGTCACCCATGCCTCCTCTGAATCGCTGTACCCGTGCAGCAGGAACAGGACTGGATACGGGCCTGATCTTGGGTCAAAGCCTGCTGGGGTATAGACGACATAGGGCCTTTGGTCCTCAGCAATCCCTGATCTATAGAGGTGCCTATGCACGGTCCCGTGAGGCACGTCCTGTATCTCCCATGGCAGCCCTTGACCAGGCACGTGCAGGAGGCTCTCTGTGTTCAAAAGATTGTATTTGAGCAGGGGATTCGCAGGGTCTATCACCTGGAGTCCATCCACGGAGAAGCTATACGCATAGAAATCAGGCTGCAATGGTCCAGTAGTGCCAGACCAGATACCTTGCTGGTCTCTAGTAAGTCTGAGCTCCCCAATGCCCTCGACCCTCACGACTAACTCCTGTGCCATAGGTGCCCTTATCCTGAATGTAACACGGCCATCGGGGTGGACCTCTGGTGACCTCAGTGGCTGCGCAAGAGCAAATCCTGAAGTGGCCAATACGATGAATAATGTCCTCATTGCCGTTCTCCTTAGATGCAGTCGAAGCATATGGTAAGTGCATGGCCGCTGCAGTCAAGGCCGTACAATGGGAGCCCAAAAAAGAATGGGGCCCGCCATGTGGTGGCGGGCCCCCAGATGCCGCAATAACAATGACCTTACGGCCTGTCGCCTGCTAGATAACGCACCTCTGCTGCACTCAACGCACGATTGTAGATCCTAAACTCATCTAGCTGACCATTAAA
>JARYLO010000126.1 GCA_029907605.1 Sedimentisphaerales bacterium | reverse complement strand
GGCGGCAAATCCACCTTAATTCAGCTCAATTTTGCGCCCAGTTTTGGGGGAGGATTATAACTATCAGATGCTTTATGACATAATGCGACCAGAGGTGATCCCGCAGATCATTGCCGCCAACCCAGGTATAAGCATCTTCTATGAGACCGAGCCCAATGTCAGTACACATGCACCATCCTATGTGACGGAGACCTCGCCTGTTCTTCAGGCATGGCTTGTAGATGATGGTTGGCTAGAGTGTCAATCCCGCTTTGCATACTGGCAGGAGGGCGGCGAAAAACAATACACTCAGTGGGAAAGTCCAATAGGCAAGAAGGAGATTTTTCACCAGCGAGTAACAGGCCTTACACCTGGTAGGATATATTATGTCCAAGGCCAAGCCAGAAACGAGGTTGGTATGGGGCTTTGGGATATACGTCAGTTTAGTACATTGCCAGCAGGTTTCTTGACTATCTCATGGAGCGGGGGTGGGTTTGTCTCTGGTGGCCAAGGGCGGAGGATGTATAAGTTCCAGTCAAGATTGATGGTAATTGCCGTTCCAAAGGAGGGATGGATCTTTGCTTGCTGGAAAGGGTCCGCAGTTGATGAAGGCAAGGTCACTGATCCCAATAAGGAGATCATCGAGGTCTTCTTGGATGGGGACTATACCCTGCATGCTACGTTCGTAATCCGCGGGATGGTCGCCTATGTGGATGACGATGGGCCTAACGACCCTGGGCCTGGCGATCCTTCGGTCAGCGATCCTAACGAGAACGGCAGCCTGGATCACCCGTTCGACTCGATCCAGGAGGCCATAGACGCAATAGGGACAAGAGGTCCTGAAAGTGCGGTACATATCCTGCCAGGTCTGTATAAGGGGCATGATAATAGTGGCATAGACCTGCATGGCGGCCCCATCTCGATCAATGGGGCTGGAAGGGATAGCTGTATCATAGATTGCAATGGGCAAGGGCCCGCCTTTTATCTGAAAGGCGGACAAGGATCTGATTGCATCATACAAGGTCTGACCATAACGAATGGTCATGGCGAAAAGGCAGGTGCCATCTACCTAGCAAACAGCCGACCCTTGATTAGGGATTGCAGGATAAGCAATTGTACCACCTCGCAGCAAGGAGGCGCGGTCTTTTGCGACCAGGGAGGGCGGCCGGTCTTTGAGGACTGCATACTTGCCGACAATGGCCCCAACGCGATATGGCTAGATGGCATGGGTGGGGATTGCGGCCTTGAGGTTAGAGGACGGGTCATTGTGACTAAAGGTGGGATAGGTGGCCGGCCGGCCGGCCTGGCAAGTGTGACCTTAGGACCCGATTCTATCCTTGAGGTAGTAGACTCCTCTATAGACGCAGCGATTATGGGATCGGGTGTGCTGCTTGTACCTGCAGGTCACGGTCTTACGATCGCTGGTAACAGCCTTGTAAGATTATCTTGCCTTGACCAAGCAACTGGTAGCGGACTAGTGCGCTCTGAAGGCAGCCTATACCTGACGGATAACGCAGTCATCGAACAGACCCAGATTGCCCTATCCTCCGAGGCCTTGGTTGATGGCCAGGCCATGCTGTCTGGCAACTATATCAGCGTAAGCCAAAGGGCCGTCTGCGGCCTCTCCCTGGGGGGCAAGGCCAAGTTTGTGGGTAACACTATCGATGCATGTAATGACAGGTACTTGCAGATAAGGCCTGGCTTTGTTGGCCAACTTGCTGGTAATAGGGTGGTCATTACTATAGACAAGGGCACCATACTGGAAGTAAAGGGCAGGGATGATTATGTACAACAGGCCTCCGATAACATGGTTCACTTGGCAGAGGTGCCAAACCTTAGCCCAACGAGTTGGTCCATCGACCAATTGGTAGTAACTGATGGTCAAAGGTTGAGGCTGGCAGATCGCATCAATGACCAGGGTACTGATCCCCGCCTGCCAGAGGTCATGTATGTCAGAAGCCTGGTCCTGGGTTCAGGTGGGGTCTTGGACCTTGGCAGATGCCGGTTGTACTACAAGCAGCTTGACCAGGCTAAAGGTGCACAGATCGTCGATCAACCTCTGCTAGGTTTTTGCCTGGACACGATGGACTTTGAGGACCAGATAGAATACTACCAAAGGGTCAAGACCAACAATACAGACGATCCCATCTACCCGAGATTGCACGTACAGAGGATAGCAGATCCCAATATAACTGCAGGGTACGTATTGCTATTGCAGAATCTCCAGGATCTTGATCCGTTATCGCAGAACTATGGCCTAACGATCAATGCACGTGCCAAGGTCAGGTTCGCTGCCAGTGTAGAAGATGAGCTTTTGGTCAGGTTCCGCTACTGGGCCATAGGTGTAGATACTGGATACCGGTTGGCGGTATATCTTTCAGATAGCCCTGTCTTGATCACCGAGGGGTCATCAGACTATGCATTGCATTACAAGCACGTCGGCTGGATAGACCTGCCTGGCAGCACGGCTGGCTGGTGCTTATATGAGAAGGAGGTCTCAACGCTTGGCCTGGATCTTTCCTCTGGCACATGGATAGAGCTGGCACTGGTAGGTTCGGCCTCGGCTGGAAGGTCGGGGCTTGTTGCAATAGATGACATGATGCTTGAGGTCTTGGACTGTGGGCCGGCCTGCCTAGACCTGAACTGGGATGGACAGGTGGATGTGCAGGACTTCTTGCAGGTCATTGCTGCATACGGGCAGACCGCAGGTTTGACAGAGGATATGGTCGGTAGCACCGCATGCCTGGATGGTATCCTCACCCAGGATGGATTTATTGACTGTTATGATGTATTCTCCTGGGATTGGGCATTGAACAATAGATCTTTGGTGGCCAACACATGCCAGGTGCTGGTGGTAGATAACGGCCCTAGATCGCAGGCCTTAGGTTCGCAATCGGACCTTGCTGAGATCTCCCCGCTGCAGAGGTTGTCCTACCAAGAGGCCCTCATCGGCCAGATAGGGCTGCCAGGGTATCTGATGATCTTGGGAAAGGGCGGATCAGGCTCAGGTCTATTGGAAGACAGGCTTTGTGTGTTTACCGAGCAAGGTTACTATGGCCTGACCATGCCAATGGCCGACGACCGTTGTTTCCACAGGCTGATTCGCGATGGTACCAGCCTCTATCTTCTCAACAGTCAGTCTGGCATAGGTCGGCTGCGTGAATCTGGTCTGGTCGAGCCTGTAGTTCCATGCGCGGTGATAGAGTATCCCAATGAGCCGCGTTGGGGCAGCCAGGCCAAGGTTGCAGTTGGTATCCAAACCGGAGATCTCGGGCCTTGGGGAAGGCCTATATGGGATGCGGCCTTTATCGGAGAATTCGGATACATTGCCCCAGTAATAGTGATCCCAGATGGCAAGTTGGCATATACTGCAGTTGCCAAGGTGCAGCTCAAGACCAACCAGATGCCACCTTACGACCTGATGGAGGTCTATGACATGGCCTCAACACAGGCGGGCCAGATAGCCGATGCCAATATCGGCGGCATAAGGGAGCTTGAGGCCGACGAATCTGGCACGCTTTATGCCCTAGACATACGCAGCGACCACAAGAGGGACGCATTGGTCGTCAGGAGGCCGGATGGGCGGCTAGAAAGGGTCTTGCTGGACTGGCTCGGTATTGAGGACCCTGTTGGCCTTTGCCTGAGTAGTCCAGATCGGCTGGTGTATCTGGCTAGCGCCAGGTGCCGATCATATCCCATCCAGCGGAATTGAATGTCTGATACCTCTTCATCTGCTTGGTGCTCAGACCTTCCCCAAGCTCTGGCCCGGATCCACCAGTGCTCCGGACCAGACCGGACAGCTCCTGGTCCCAGAAGCAGGCGATCACGAGCGGGTGATAGTTGAAATACTTGGTGTCAATGATACCAAACAGGCCACCGAGACTTGACAGTCCATCTTCGCTAGAGGCAGGGGCCATCCGGCACGCTGTGTAACAGTTGACCAGTAAGATACCAGCGGTCCGGCCAATCAGGCCCCCAGCATCATTGCCTATCACTGACCCCCTCGCATAGCAGTCTATGATGGGGCCAGAATCCGGCCACCCTGCAAGGCCTGCGCTTCCTATAAGGCCGCCGACCTCCTGCTGACCGATGAGCTGGCAGTGACTGGCAGATCGAACCACACCGGTGCCGTGCATAGAGCCACCAGAGCTGAGCAGACCTATCAGGCCCCCGACCTGTTCTTGGCCCGTGACTATACCCTTGGCACTGGACTCCACGATCGTACCCGAGCATAAGCCGACAAGGCCTCCTACCTGCTCGATACCTATTATGGTGGCATCCACCTGGGTGCGGCTGAGTATTGCCTCGAATACGATAGCCCTAGCCACACCCCCAACGGCCTTGCGTCCAGTGACTGTGCCTTTGACAGAGGAGTCTATGATCTGGCCTTTCAAGAGGGTTCCGCAAAGGCCCCCGACCTGGTCCTGTCCTACAACGGTGACATTGGCATCGCACTGCATCAACAGGGCCGAATTGGTCGCGCCTATGATGCCACCTACATCGTTAGGGCCTTCCACCTGGCCGCTGATAGAGCAGTTGAGGATCAGGCCACCCGAGCAGTGGCCGGCTACGATACCTGCAGGCGTCCCCTGCACCTTGGCATCCTCGATGTGCAGGTCCATGACGATACTCCCAGGGCCGAGCATGCCAAACAGACCTGCATCCAGACCTGGGGCCACATCCATACACAGATTACGTATCTTATGACCATGGCCATCCAACAGGCCGTGGAAACTTACCCCCCTGCTGCCATTGGGGCTAGGCTCCTGGTCTGGGGCGATCAGGGCATCGTCGAAGACCCGGCCACCAAAGAGACTCGGATCCAGGTCTATGTCGGCCACAAGGACGAAGCACTTGGACCAAAGATTCGGATCCTGGCCTATGGCGATCAACTGCCCTGCAGTGGCGATCTGGTAACGGTCGTCAGGTGTGCCGGAGCCCCCTGCAAATTGGGCCGCAAAGGAGCTGGTGAGGGTAAACATAGAGATGATGATACAGATCCAAGTGGATTACAAGCCTTGTGTTCATGGTCTACCTCCTAAAAAGTGGTCAGGGTTCCTGGGCTTTGTTAATCTGGCCAATACACATGTGACGTTATGGGCCGCTTGGCGGTTTCCCTCAAGCTGTTCACAAATATAGTGCCGCCGGTCTGGGAAAGTAACGATCTTGAGGGTTTTCATAGCATTTTCTTGATCAGATGCACAGCGCTGGCATCGCCAGTAGTAGCCAAACCCTTGGATGACCCTTCCAAGACTTGGTGCCGATCTGGTAGGATATGGATTGGTTGTGTGCCTAGATTGGACCTAGTGGAGGTAATATGGGTGTACGGCTGTTAATCCTGGCATTATGGCTAAGTTCGATAATCCTTGCCCATGAGGGACCTGTAGTCATCAATGAGATCCACTATGACCCAGTACCCAAGACCGACCATGTAGAGTTCATAGAGCTCTATAATAGGACCAAACAGGAGGTGGACCTTTCAGGTTGGTCCATCGTGGAGGGGGCATACTACCAGTTCCCTCAGGGCGTAAGGCTTGCACCAGGTGGCTATCTTGTGGTTGCAGGGGAGCCTCAGGCGGTAAAGGCCAGGTTTGGTGTCACTGCCTTAGGGCCGTGGCAGGGGAGGCTATCGAATGAGGGTGAGACGCTGGTATTGTGTGACCAGGCCAAGAGGGTCATGGATAAGGTCTCGTTTAAACTTGGGTTTCCATGGCCCACGGTTGGCGATCCACCCGGCTATTCCATAGAGCTCATCAATCCCTGGCTTGATAACAGCCTGGCAGGCAACTGGCGTGCCTCGAAGGCAGGTGCCGGGTCTGCCATGCAGCCAATCCCTGTATTCGGGCTGACCCAGGTCTGGAGGTATAACCAGGATGGTGTGGACCTCGGCCAGGCCTGGCGACAGGTAGGTTTTGACGATAGCAGCTGGGCTTCTGGCCAAGGGCTATTATACGTGGAGGATGCGGCCAGTGTGGAGCCCAAGAACACGCCCCTTACCCTAGGCAGGATCACCTATTACTTCAGGACCAGCTTTGAGTTCACTGGGGATCCTGCAAGGACCGCCTTGCAGTTCAGCCTGATGGTGGATGACGGTGCAGTACTGTATCTCAATGGCCAGGAGTTCTACAGGATCAGGATGCCAGATGGTCAGGTCAATTACAATACACTTGCCTCAAGTAGCGTTGGGGACGCCAGCCTTGCAGGGCCGATGACAGTGGCGGTTCCAAGCCTTGTAAAGGGCCGAAACGTCTTGGCTGCAGAGGTCCACCAGAGTAGTGCCAACAGCTCCGACATCGTCTTTGGCATGACCCTGACATTGGTGGATGCAGGGGTGGTAGTCGGCGATGGGCCTACACCTGGCAGGGCAAACAGTGTGCTTTCAGGCGATGCCCCACCATGCATATGGGATGTTGCGCATGATCCAGTACAGCCTGCCTCTGGCCAGGATGTTGTCATTACAGCCACCGTCTTAGACCCAAATGGTGTTAAGTCGGTTGAGTTACTTTATCAGATCGTCGAGCCTGGCAGGTATTATAGCAAGGCCGATCCTGAGTATGAGGCTGCACAGAATTGGTCCATGCTGAGCATGCGTGATGATGGGGTAGGCGTGGATAGGCTAAAGGCAGACGGGATATATACTGCCGTGATCCCAGGCGCTGTCCAGGTCCACCGTAGGCTCATTAGGTACAGGATACGTGCTGCTGACCTCAACGGTAATGTCATAACGGTCCCGTATGCAGATGATCCACAGCCAAACTTTGCGTACTTTGTCTATGATGGCCTGCCACCATGGCTTGGAGCGATACAGCCCGGCAGTCCGGATAGGTTGAGGAATGCCTTGGTGGTTTATGACTTTGCTGCCATGCCTGCCTTACCCGTATATCACCTGATCACCACCAGGAAGGCACACGAGGAGTCACAGTACATACCGAACTCTACGGCAGGTCAATACTGGGGCCAGGATTACCCATGGTATGGGACCCTGGTCTACGACGAGGTGGTGTATGACCATATCAGGTTTAGGGCGAGGGGGGGTGTGTGGCGCTACTCTATGGGCAAGAACATGTGGAAGTTTGACTTCAATAGGGGGCACGATTTTCAGGCAAGAGATGAGTATGGCAGGCCTTTGAGGGTTGGCTGGAAGAAGCTCAATCTTGGTGCCAATATACAGCAGGGAGATTATGGCCACAGGGGTGAGCAGGGTCTATTCGAATATGTAGGTTTTAGGCTCTATAACCTTGCGTGCTGCCCTGCATCTATCACATTCCCTGTGCATTTCAGGATCATAGAGAATCCATCTGAGACCAACGATACACCAAACAATCAATACGACGATGACTTCCAGGGCCTTTATCTTGCGGTAGAACAGCCTGACGGTAGATTCCTGGACCAACACAACCTGCCTGATGGGAACCTCTACAAGATGGAAGGGGGTACAGGGGAACTGAATAACCAAGGTCGTGACCACCCATCAGATAAGAGTGACCTGAA
>JARYLO010000125.1 GCA_029907605.1 Sedimentisphaerales bacterium | reverse complement strand
CGGCCTTTGTAGTGATCTCACCGGCCACCACAACAAGGCTGTCCTTCACCATGGTCTCACATGCGACCCGACTTGCTGGATCCTGCGCAATCATCGCATCCAGGACCGCATCTGAGATACAATCTGCCACCTTGTCAGGGTGGCCCATAGTCACCGATTCGCTGGTGAACAATACGCTGTCGTTGTCACAATTGGGATTGATGGCTCTAAGGGGTATTAGCATATCAAGCACCAAGACAATATCTTCAACACCGCTGCCAAACGCTGGCAGCGGACTGCCGGTATCATAGGCAAACCTACCCCCCCGTCAAGCGTATAAAGGCGGTCTCAACAATCTGAGACAATATCGTAAGGCCATTGAACATGGCATGTATGAATATGGGCCGCAACAAAGAGCCGCTGCGCTCGTATGCGTAGCCCATGCCCACCCCAAGTACAAAGAGGGCAGGCCAGTGTTCTGGGTTCTGGTGTACGGCAGCGAACATAAGGCTCGCCAGGAAGATCGCAGGCCAAGGCCTGCCAAGGCCTGATCGCAGTGCGCTCTGTACGAGCCCGCGGAACAATAGCTCCTCAACCAATGGCGCAACAAAGACGGCCATCAAGACGATCGAGAACCTCAGTGACCACTGAGGGTATTCCACCAGCAGGGTGAGCTCCTTGTGCCGCTCGATCTGATAATCGCTGCCAGTAAGCCACCTGCCTACCCATAAGGTCAACTGTATCCCTGCCAGGAAGACCGACAGGATCGCCAGGAGATTGAGGACAGCCATGGCCAGGTCCTTTACCAGCGACCTTGGCACTAGTCCAAGTCCCTTTATGCCCCTGGCAAAACACCGGTGCCCAACGAACAATGCCACTGCGATGACCGGCAATGAGGTGATGGCCCCAAGGACGTTGTACATCAACTCCTCTTGCCATGCAGGCAACTGGGCAAGATAGCCTGAAAGCATCCGTACGGCCGCTAGCGGAGGTATCAACCATATTGCCAGTGCAACAAGAGGCTCGAATGTCAGGCAGTTCCGCCTGACAGGTGCGCCTTGAAGTGCCCTCCGCCCAAGCCCGGTCCTCAACAGCCAGGCCGCCAATATGAACACCCCTGGAAGGACCACCCGGTCCAGCAATTGATGTTGTCTAGTCCATTCAATGATACCTTGCAACCCACCAACCCCTTTCTACCATCGAACGCTTGCACTACTACCGAGTCTTGATTAGGATCATCTGTGGCCTAGTATCACGGGCCTTACCTCCGATTTCAAGGAACTGTAGATGGACATATTCTGCATCCAAGGACCGGTCAGACTCAGCGGACAGGTAACTGTCAATGGCGCAAAGAATGCCACCTTGCCTATCATGGCTGCAACGTTGTTAGCCGAGGGGGTCTCGCAAATACGCCACGCCCCAGACCTGGCAGATGTGAGCCTCTTTTGCAAGCTCCTTAGGGAGCTGGGCTGCAAGGTCGAAAGGCCACGCAAGGGTCTGCTTGTCATAGACGCCACCAAGATAGATAGGCCATTCGGCGACTATGAGATCGTCAGGAGGATGAGGGCAAGCATATGCATACTTGGCCCTCTGCTGGCCAGGTGCAGACATGCGGAGGTCTCGATGCCAGGCGGCTGTGCCATAGGGGATAGGCCTGTTGATATACATCTCTGTGGCCTGCAGGCACTTGGGGCCAAGATCGAGCTGAAGGGCGGCTATATCATTGCTGATGCACCAAATGGCCTGACCGGCACAGAGGTCTTCCTTGGCGGCCCCTTTGGCTCTACGGTCTTGGGAACGGCAAACGTGATGATGGCAGCCACATTGGCAAAGGGCAGGACCGTGATCGAGTCTGCTGCCTGCGAGCCAGAGATCGCGGACCTGGCCAGGTGCCTGCGAAAGATGGGGGCCAGGATAAGTGGCATTGGCTCGCCACGCCTTGTGATCGATGGCGTCAAACAGCTGCGTCCGTTCAAACACACCGTCATCCCGGACCGTATAGAGGCCGGCACATTCATGATCGCATCCGCCATCACCGGCGGCCATGTGACGGTCAAGAATTGCCGCTTGGAACACCTGATGGCAGTGGTTGAGAAGCTCCGTGCAACAGGGGCAATAGTAGAACCAGATGGCGATGGCTGCACCGTATCCATGGAAGGGCCGATAAGGCCGACCGATATCACGACACTACCCTATCCTGGCTTTCCAACCGACCTGCAGGCCCAATTCATGGCCCTATTGGCCCTGGCAAAGGGCAACAGCGTCGTGGTAGAGAAGGTATTCCCTGACCGATTCATGCACGTTGCGGAGCTGAACCGCATGGCAGCAAACCTCAGGAAGGAGGGCCCTGCAGTGCTGGTTACTGGCGTCAAGGAGCTGATCGCTGCCCCAGTGATGGCCTCAGACCTGAGGGCATCGGCGGCCTTGGTGCTCGCAGGGCTTGCAGCCAAGGGGGTAACCACGGTAAACCGCGTCTATCACATAGATCGTGGCTACGAACGGATCGAACAGAGGCTAAATGCCCTCGGGGCCAAGATCTTCAGGGAAAACCCAGATGCAAAGACTGAACCGCCGCAGACCGAACGAGACTAGGTCCTACTGCTCTATGGCCTTGCTCAGGACCTGATCAACGGTCCTTGCAAACACAAACTCTAGGCCTTTAGGGGCCTCCTTGGGGACCTCCGACACATCCTTACGATTGCGTTGCGGCAGGATCACCGTCTTTATCCCTGCCTGCTTGGCAGCTAGGATCTTCTCCTTCAGACCCCCAACCGGCAGGACCAGTCCTCGCAATGTGATCTCTCCGGTCATGGCAACGTCCGGCCTTACTGGCTTGTTGGTAAGCAGGGAGACCAGAGAGGTCAGGATCGCCACGCCGGCACTTGGGCCATCCTTTGGGATGGCACCGGCAGGCACATGTATATGGAAGTCGGTCTTGCTGAAGATCTCCGGATCTATCTTGTATCTGGCTGCATTGGCCCTCACTATCGAATAGGCTGCCTGTGCACTTTCCTTCATGACATCCCCGATCTGACCGGTAAGCTGCAACTTGCCCTTGCCCGGCATAGAGGTGGACTCAATGAATAGCAGCTCGCCGCCTGCCGGTGTATATGCCAGTCCAGTTGCCACGCCCGGTATGCCAGCACGCAATGCAATCTCAGACTGATATCGTGCTGGCCCGAGGATCCTCGGCAGATCCTTGGCATCGATAGTGGCCCTGTATGCCCCGTCCCTAGCCACCCTCACCGCCACATTCCTGCAGATAGAGGCGATATGCCGTTCAAGGTTCCTGACCCCTGGTTCCCTGGTATAGTCCTGGATGATCCTGGTGATGGCCTGATCCTTGATCGTCAACTGGCTGGCCTTGAGGCCATTCTCTGCCAACTGCCTTGGGATCAGGTACCTTCTGGCGATCCTGAGCTTCTCTATGGCGGTGTAACCTGGCAACTCGATCACCTCCATGCGATCTAGCAGTGCAGGAGGTATGGGCTCAGTATAGTTTGCGGTACCTATAAACAAGACATCAGAAAGATCGAATGGTTGGTCCAGATAATGATCTACAAAGGTGCTGTTCTGCTCTGGATCCAGGACCTCCAGCAGTGCACTGGCCGGGTCGCCCCTGAAGTCCAGGCCGATCTTGTCGAGCTCATCGAGCATAAAGACAGGATTGCGGCTGCCACACTTTCGCAACTCCTGCAGTATTCGGCCGGGCAACGCACCTATGTATGTCCTGCGATGACCACGTATATCTGCCTCATCCCTGATCCCGCCAAGGGATATACGCACAAAGCGTCTCCCCATGGCCCTCGCAATGGATCGGCCTAGCGATGTCTTTCCCACGCCCGGCGGGCCGACAAAGCATAATATTGGGCTCTTGCCCCTTGGATTAAGCTTGCGGACCGCAAGGAACTCCAGGATCCGCTTCTTGACCTTTTCAAGATCGTAGTGGTCCTGATCGAGTATCCTGGCAGCCTTGCGCAGGTCTATCGGCTCCTCTATCAACACCGACCAGGGCAATTGGCAGACCCAGTCCAGATAGGTCCTGATCACGCCGTATTCTGGCGAGGCCATTGGTGTCTTGGAAAGCCTGTCAAGCTCACGCCTTGCCTCAGCCTCAACATGAGGTGGCATCTTTGCCCTTGAGATGGCCTCTGAGATCTGCTTGATCTCCTGGGTCTGGGCATCCGCATGGCCAAGCTCGGTCTGGATGGCCTTGAGTTGCGCTTGGAGGTAGAACTCCCTTTGGCTCTTGTCTATGGCCTGTCTTACCTTACCCTGAATACGCTGGCTGAGCTCCAAGAGCTCGAGCTGCCTAGCGAGTGCCACTGAGACCATCTCCAGTCGTTTGCCCGCATCTGGCTCCTCCAGTAGCGCCTGTTTTTCGGCAACGCTGAGGTTTAGATTCGTGGCAACAAAATCTGCCAAGGAGGATGGGTCGTCGATGTTCTCCATGATCACCGAGGCCTCCTCCTTGATATTGGGGGAAAGCTCGAAGACCTTGTTTGCAGTGCGGCGTATCCCCATCATCAAGGCCTCGAGCTTCTTTGTCCTGCGGACCCTGACCTCGACTAGCTCAACCCTGGCACGCAGATATGGGGTGGTAGTCAGAGGCTCAAGGATCCTGATCCTTTCCAGGGCCTGCACGAATACATGCATAGGCCCCTGTGGCATCCTTATCACCTTCAGGACCAAGGCGGCAGTGCCAAACGAATATATGTCATCGAACCCCACCTCCTCCTTTTCGGGGTCCTTTTGGGCAAAGAGACCTATAACCGTCTGGTTCGGCCTTGCCTCCAATATCAACTGCCTGCTGCCCTCCCTGCCCACTGCCAAGGGGACCAGTGTCCCTGGGAACACCACCACGTTCCTCAAGGGCAGTATAGGTATGGCCTTCGGTATGGTCCTCTGTCCAGCCTGTTCGGATATAGACTTTTGCTCATTGACCAAGTATTCGCTGGCCTGATCCTGATCTTCTATCATATCCACCTTCTAATCCAATCATCTTATGAAAATCGTATGGCCCTTGCTATAGACCATACCACAGGCCCATACCAGGTGGCAATGGCCAGCCCTATTCTGAGCCTTCATCTGGCGTATTTGGGTCTCCGTCCGCCTCGTCAGCCAGGCACACCTGCGATGCGATCCCAGCACGTACCTTACAGACACTGGATGCACTTGCCAGGGGCCTAGCTACTAGGAAGGTAGCTAGTATCCAGGCAAAGAGTAAGTACTTGACCATGTCCTTGCTCATAGCAAACCCCTTTCTAATAAAAAGTCCTATTCGTCATAGATCTCTTGATAGCTTGCACCATCAGGTTCAATCACGATCGGCGTGGTGATACCGCTTGGCAACATCTGGAATGGATCCGGCCTTATGACTATGGTGCCAACATCCCCCAGCTCGGTGGTCTCTGATCCGCCGTCACTGAGTGTAGCACCTATGTTGGTTACATATCCGCTTGTGTAGCAGGTTGTATCTGCCATAGACACTATAGTGCCGTAGATCTGGGCATTGCCCCTGACATCAACTATCCCACCTACAATCACACCAGTCAGTACGTTATTGTCCGTCTGCTGCGGGTTGGTGTTACCGAGATTCACGTTGAAGTGAGGTGCAAGGATCGTTGCCTCCTTGATCGAGGATTGATTATTGAATGTGGCAGTGCCAGTAAAGTAGAGGCAGTTCTGTTTCCACCAGTTTGACCATAGGGTCCTTGGCGTATTGGTGACTATTACGCCTTTGAATGTACAATTCTCAAACCGAACATTGTTATAAGGTGTATTGGATACCGTCGAGCTTGGACCCTGGGCACAATCTATGTAGAGGATCCCCTCGAATGTGCAATTCCTGAAAAGGGCGGCCCTGCGGTCGGTGTTAGAGGTCTTTATGCTCGGCAAGATCACATCCCTGAAGGTCTTGTTCTCGTAAACATATCTCCTTAGTTTCAGACTGCTACTATCCCTCGGCTGGCTATAATTGCCTGCCGCATGGGGAAAATACTCGGTCACAGTGACACCTAACTCAGGGATCTCACCTTCGTAGATCAGGTTGCCATTTACCGTGGCAGTCTGGGTATAGTGGGCCATCTGTTTATACATGGACGTGTCATAATTGGCGATATCTAGCTCCGGTATGTTCTCGTAGTCAGGTTGGCCATAGTTGATCCCCTCGTGATAACCCTGGATCTGATCCTCAGGGCCGTGGTAGCGGTCCTGGAAGTTGGTACCTAGCGGGTTGCCATTGATATCCATAGGTTGATCGTGCTCGTTGAGCGTCTCCAATTGCCAGTTCTGTCTCTTCACTTGGTCTAAGGTCAATACGGTATTGATAGACCCAAAGACCCTGCTATCGCTGGTCATGTTGAATGGGCTTATGGTCTCCACATCCCAAGAGCTGTATATGGAGCCGTACACGGTGGTGTCTCCAGTCAGCCACATCCTCCCCCTAGAGGCCACACCATATTGCAACACAGGGCTCTTCTTCTTGATCTGTGCCGTCATGCCAAGTGTCCTGCATACCGGACCAGATCTACCAGTGGATCGTATCACTAAGGTGTTTGGGTCTGTATCATAACGATAGAATGACACAGAAAAGCTGCCATTTCCCAATTGGATCCCGCTTATGCTTACCTCCTGAACGCCGTTGAAAGAGACAGGACCTTGCACAGATGTCCCCTTTGGGGCATTGGCAGCGATATACGATGCCAGTAGTGACCATACCTGATCGGCATCCTGACGGCTTATGTTGTTAACGCTGGTACTGGGCAATGGCACGGTCGAGACAAAGAAACGGGCACACTGAAGCCCAGAATATGCTGCAGCAAGGGCGGTATTTGCCCTAGACTGGTCGGCCGCCATCTGGAGGTTGCCATCTGCAAACGAAGCAAAGGCCACAGCCAAGGCAGCGAATATGGCCAGGAAGATAAGGGAGATGACCAGCACAAAGCCTCTCCTGGTCAGGTATGCTGGCCCAAACAATGAGGACATATACCCCTCCAAACCAGAGGTTGGTTGAGGTCCTGCAGTTACTTCACCCTCATGTTGAATATAGCTATTATCTTGCTACAATCAAAACAGAGCTGGCGGCAAACTAGCTGCCAATGACATGAGGTTCATCGTAGCTGCTGGGATTGTAGACCAAGCGGATGCTCGGCACGAATCCAGCAGGGGTGGTCTCGATCCCGGACCGATTGAACCTAAGATCGGTATTCCCACTGAGCTCTGCGGGCTTGCTTGAGTAATTGATGGTAGATCCGCGAACCGTCCCACCGGCATTGCCCCAAAACTTTATCCCATTGGCTGCGATCGCACCTGTATGGGTCTTGAAGTTGCCGCCGAACTGAACCTCAAATCCAGGCGCAACGATAAAGGTACCTACCTTTGTTCGTAGGTCACCAAACGTCTCCGGCAGGCTATCTACAGAATAGCACTCCACATTGCCCTTAAAGATGATCTTGTTGGTGGAAGAATCGTCTGAAACATCGCCATCTCCCACGATAATACCCCTTATCTTGACATCACCGGTAAACTCTACCTGGTTGGGGGGCTCAATAAAGACCACGCCCAGGAACTCTGTCTTTGCTGCGAATTTGGGATTCGCATCGGCCACAATGCGGACGTTACTCCAGGTCTCGGCCTTGGTGACGTCTGTGGTGTTATCGATGACATTCGTCGCATATCCTGCAAACAGACCTGGATCAGGCTCTGGGAACTCACAAGGAGGGACACCTATCTGGATGTGCTTGAGTGCGTCTAGGCCACTTTCACCACCTACACTGGATTTGTTACATATATCTGCGATCGCCAG
>JARYLO010000124.1 GCA_029907605.1 Sedimentisphaerales bacterium | reverse complement strand
TGCCCTAATGTACATCAATACCGGCCAGGGCCGTAGGAGATCTGGCCTTGGAGGCCTGATTGATCCAAGGATGCAGGTCAGCCTAACATGTGGCCTTAGGTCAAGAAGACCTCATCCGCAACATCTTGCAATACCTCGCGCATCCATCCGATACGGCGTATGAACTAAGAAGGCAATCCAGACAAGATCCATCAGCACTAGGGTCTGTCGCCTGCAAGATATGCCACCTCACTTGGGCTAAGTGCACGGTTGTAGATCATAAGCTCATCGATCTTGCCCTTGTAGTATGCGTTGCTAACGATACGGGATCTGGCCAACCAATTCTGATTGGTAGGACCCAGGTCCTTGGGCAGTATTCCGGTGACGCCTGTTGCGATGGCCTCATCATCGAGATATAGGTGCATAAGCTTGGTGGAGCCATCTATCACCACTGCCACATGATGCCAGTCCTTCGGCAATGTCCTTTGGCCATCCAACCTGAACTCCCCCAAGCCGGCCTTTGCAATGGCAAACCTCAGGACACCCTTTACCCCACCAGCCGCACTGGGGACAAGGGACATGTAGTCTGTCGTGCCAGTGCCAAGATCGAAGATCCGCTGCCAATTGCCCACCTCCCCGGACCAATTCACCCATACACTTATGGTTATGCTGCTAGAACTTGCGATCAGATTGCCTATAGGTAGTTCAACATAGTCATTGGTACCATCGAACGAGATGCACTTTCCAGACCTGCCTGTCAGATACGTAGGACCATTCATGGCAGTACCATGCAGGCCATTGCCAGATATGTCCTGGCAATTCCCTTCGAAGCTGTAGGCTGCAGCCAACCCTACAGTACCAGGGTCTGTGGGCACACCTATGCTGGGTGAATACCTGTATAACCTGATGTCGTCTAGGTATATCTTGCCTGACCCTGAACTGTTGAGACCTATGGTGAGGGTACTTACAGACCTCAGGCCGCTCAGGCCCGATAGGTCCACGACCCATTGTCTCCACCTCTTGAGGGTTATGTCCTCAGGCTTGCCAGGATAGTTGACCTGCTGACCGTTGACCTTCAGATACAACTGGCCTGGGGCATTGGTGGCCTCGCCCATGAAATACAAGACCAGGTATCTCAGACCTCCAGCGGTCCAATCCTGGGCCGGATCAAACCTGCAGGTGGTCTCTGACAGGCCATTGTAGCCCAGTGGCATGGACTGGCTGCCACTGTGTACAAGGGTCATCTCAGCAAATGGGGCGGCTACGTTGCCAACCGTCGAACCTGTGCCGTTGCCAGCAGCACCTGGTATCCCACAACTGGGAGCCCCATTGTGCCCAGCGCCATCAAGCCATGTGAAGAAGATACGCCTGCAATTATCGTCATATGACTCAAAGTCATCCACCACTGCATAGTCGCAGGTCCCGAAGCTCCAGAGTTCCCCTGGCCAGACTGTCGTGCCATTGACCTCGTCCACACGCCAATAGTAGGTGGTGGAATAATCCAACCGCAGGTCGGACATCGCCAGACTGTGGTCCTTGGTCGTAATGGGTACAACAGTACCGGCCTTGACCGCATCTGGATCTGTGCCCAGATAGACCCTGTGCTCGGAGGCCAGCCTGCCCGACCTCCAATAAAGCTCAGAAGCAGGGCAGACACCGGTGGCCCCATCTGCTGGTTGTGGCCCGAATGCCGCAACCGGTACGTAGAAGAAGACCACCTCAGCAAGCCCACAACCACCGCCGGACCCAGCCCAATTACTGTGTATGTTGAGCCTGACGTACCTGGCTACCACGCCGGCAAGGTCCACCTCTGTGGTGTGCAGACAATCAGGCTTGCCAGGGGCCTGTGCGAATTCGTACTTATCGCCGACACTTGTCCAATCGTACCCGTCAATGGATGCCTCGATCGTCACCTCCCTAGCCCCAAGGCCGATGAATGACTCCATCTCGGAATTGGAATTCCATACCCACATTTGGTCGAGCTTATACACTGCCCCCAGATCGTATGCGACCCAGGCAGGTGTGGCACCTGCCAACCACATGGTCGTTATGAGCGTGCCGTGTCTCCACTCACTGAGGCCTGAGCCGTCGATAGTCTTTTCTGGCCCATAATCTGGTCCTGCAGAGCTTGATGCACTGGCTGCAACCGGTCTTATGGGATAGCTGTAGGGCTCAACAGCAAAACTCCAAACATGACCTTTGTAGATGGTCCTATCCGGCGCAGGGTTGACCTCATCGACACGCCAATAGTATCTCTGGCCAAATTCAAGTAGGCCGCGAGGATCGAATGAGGTACCTGACTGGTCTTGACTGACAAGGACTCCCATCGGGTTGGACCTGGTGGCGTTGGCTACCGCCTCAGGATCCCTTCCAAGGTATACATCATGTGTGGCCGCATAGTCACCAGGATTCCATCTGAGGACCACATCGTAAGGTATGTCTGCCGCCATATCTGCAGGACTCGGATTCCAGGCCAGCGACAGATACCTGACCAGGGTGATATCCACAAAGCAGATCCTGGAATTGAAGGCACCCTGTGCTGGGGCAATGCTCAGCCTGCCATCGCGGACCCAGACCCTTACAATGAACTCATCGTAGTTGTCGCTCGGCGTGTCTAGGTCCTGGACGATCACCCCCTCGACATCGAATACATTGGTGTGGTCGGTGTAGGATGGGTCGCCAGATACGATGTATACATCATAGAGCCCGTCTACAAGGGCTATCTCCCAGATGGCGATATTGCCTCCCTTCTGCAGGTGGACCAGGGTATCCCACCTGCTGTCCGGTGCATTTGCGCTATTTCGTTGGCGGGCATCTGCAGAGACGTCCCGAGTCCACCCATAACTCCAGCCGTTACCCCGATCTGCGAATACCAACCCATAATCGGGCAGATACCCAGCCGGTACGGGCGAGCCGCTGGTCTGGAAATTGATCTTTACCGACTGTGCCTGTAGGAGGCCTGCAGTAAGGCCCGATACCAACAGACAAACCACTAAATGCAAGGATCTTCTAGACATGGCGGTCCTCCTTCGTATCAAGAACACCGTTTGTTAGGTGAACAAAGGCAAGTTGCCTTGGATACTACCATCATAAACCTCCAATCCGCTGACTGTTCAACCCTCGCATCCTAAACGAGCTGAAATATCGTCCTAGGTCAGAACATCTATTATCTATTTTCAAGGCCCCTAAGTCAATTTTTAGGACCATAGACCAGCCAGCCGAGAGGCCAAGCTTGACCAGAGCTGGTCTGCACGGTCATCTAATCGGCCGACCACTGGCCTATCCTAAGAGGCTGCTCGGCCGTCTGGTACTATTTGGCAGTAGGTCTTAGGTGTGCATTCAGGAACCGGCCTACCAGTTCCGGCACATTGGGATCATTAAAACCGCCATGGCCACCACCCTTTACGGTGTAGAAGGTCACAGGTACACCTGCCTGCCTCAAGGCTGCCTCAAGCAACTCGCTTTGATGATGGGGCACAAGCGGATCTTGATCACCGTGTACGATCAGGAATGGTGGATCATCCTTGCTGACATAGGTAATGGGGTTTGCAGCTGCAGCCTTTTCTTTGTTCTGTTGTACTGGCCCACCTATGAGCCTGGCCTCAGGTGCATCCTCGCTTCCAAAATGTATACCTGAAGGCAGACGGTGGGCGTCCATCTGTAGAAAGTCGGTTGGACCGAAGAAGTCTATAGCTGCCTGTACCTTGCTGGATACCTGCAGCCCATCATTGGGCTCGAATACATCCACATCGCCCGTAGTACCTACCAGTGCCGCAAGGTGTCCGCCTGCAGACTCACCCCATACCGCAAAGCGATCTGGATCCAGATGGTACTTGTCGGCATTGGCCCTCAGCCATCTGACCGCTGCCTTGCAATCCATGATCTGTGCAGGGAAGATCGCGTGCTGGATGAGCCTATAGTTTATGCTGGCTACTGCAAAACCCTCGGCCAGGAAAGGCAGTGGCCTGGGGTTGCTCTTATCCCCAGCCAGCCACGCCCCGCCATGTATCCAGATGATAAGTGGGGCCTTGTTGGCATCTGGAGGGACATACAGGTCGAGCAGATGCCTTGGATGCCCATCATCCATATAGGCCAGATCCTTGTAAACATGTGTGCCTTCAGGCAGGGTAGGCCGGTCGGGCGCCAAGACTACCAGGCCTATCGCCGCCACACAAAGCCTAGCAAGTAGGGTAAGGTTGCTCATGGCAGACCTTATACCCCTTACACGAACCTTGGTCAACTGCTCAAGCCTATTGCAAGAATCCCTTTTGCGCTGACAATGCAAGGCATCTGGACAGGATCTGGAAAGGAATGACCATGATCAGCCGATTCACTTCCCTAACCTTGTTTGTGTGCAGCGTAACGGTATTGGGCCTGTGCCATGTGGCACGGCCATCAGAGACTATCACCCCTGGCTTGGTATCCCTGGATCAAGGCTGGAGGTTCCTACGTGCAGATGCACCAGGGGCCCAGGAACCGGGATACGACGACTCAGGTTGGCGTATTGTGGATACACCCCACGACTGGAGCATAGAAGACCTGCCGCCTGCCCAAGACCCAAATACCACCAGGATCGGACCGTTTGGCCCAAGAGAGAGCCAGGGCAAGGCCTCCACCGGCTGGGTAGTGGGAGGGACAGGTTGGTACAGGAGGTGGTTTAGGGTCGACCCAAAGGCGGATAGGGCGGAGGTTATATTTGATGGGGTTTACATGGACGCTGATGTCTGGCTGAACGGCCAACACCTAGGCAGCCACCCATACGGCTACACCAGCTTCTGGTTTGACCTTACGCCTTACCTGGATCGATATGGCCAGAACCTCTTGGCGGTCCGGGTGCGGAACGAGGGTAGGAACAGTAGGTGGTATTCCGGCTCTGGGATCTACAGGCACGTCTGGCTGAGGACGACCGGCCTTGTACACGTCCCCACCTGGGGCCTATTCATCACTACACCTGAGGTCTCGCCCCAGCAGGCAAAGGTGGTCGCATCTGTGGAGCTGGCCAATGCAGGCCCATACAATGCCGACACAAAGGTCATCGTCCATATACTTGGTGCCAATGGCAGGAAGCTGACAGAGGGCCAGACTGATCTGGCGATCGGCCCCCATTCCCAGACCACAGTCCAGATCCCGATGACCGTGACCAGACCAAGGCCCTGGGGCCCAGATAGCCCGACACTATATACCGCTGTAGCGGAGATATGGGTCAATGATCGTATTACAGATCGGTACCAGACCACGTTCGGCATACGAACCATCGAGGTCGATGCAAAGCGAGGGCTTCTGATAAATGGCCAGCCCATAGAGCTAAAAGGCGGGTGCATGCACCATGACAATGGGGTCCTTGGTGCAGCAGCCATAGATCGGGCAGAATGGAGGAGGGTCGAGCTGGTCAAGCAGGCCGGCTTCAACGCCATCAGGACCAGCCACAACCCACCATCGTCCGCATTCCTAGATGCCTGTGACAGGCTTGGGATACTGGTGATGGATGAGGTATTCGATCAGTGGCAAAGACGCAAGAACCCGCAGGACTATCATCGATTCTTTGACCAGTGGTGGGAGGCAGACATCACATCTATGGTCAAGCGGGATCGAAATCACCCATCCGTGATCATCTGGAGCATAGGCAATGAGGTGGTAGAACGCGACCAGCCCCAGGCGGTGGAACTGGCCAGGATGTTGAGGGCAGCGGTCAGGTCGCTGGACCCAACAAGGCCGGTCACAGAGGCAATAAATGGCTCCTCAAGGCCATGGGCCGATATGGATCCGCACTTTGCACAACTGGATATCTGCGGTTACAACTATGAGTGGAGGCGTTATGAGCAGGACCATCAGCGATGTCCTGACCGCGTTATCGTAGGCACAGAATCCTTCCCAATGGAGGCATTCGAGAACTGGCAGCAGGTCATAAGGCATCCGTATGTCATCGGCGACTTTGTCTGGACAGGCTTCGACTACCTTGGTGAATCTGGCATAGGCCGCAGTTGGCTGCAGGGCCGTGATGCAGGTGGCTTTACCGCAGGATGGCCTT
This sequence comes from Sedimentisphaerales bacterium, assembly GCA_029907605.1. Taxonomy (GTDB): domain Bacteria; phylum Planctomycetota; class Phycisphaerae; order Sedimentisphaerales; family Anaerobacaceae; genus DTPU01. Next base: position 1,798 of record JARYLO010000124.1, on the reverse strand, counting down.
GGCATATAGCTGGATGTGGAGATATAGACATACTGGGCAGGAGAAAGCCACAATCCTATTATCGAGAGGCATTGTGGAGGCCAGGGGTACTCTATGCAGCTGTGCGGCATCCCTTAGAGCCAAACCAAGTAGAACGCATCTCCAGGTGGGGATGGCCAGCCATGTCAAGCCACTGGACATGGCCAGGCTGGGAAGGGAAGGATCTAAAGTTGGAGGTCTATTCATCGTGCGATTCGGTGGTGGTCCTGCTGAACGGCAGACACATCGCCCAGGCACAGACAGGCTGGCAGAATAGATGCAAGGCACAGTTCGATATACCCTATGAGCCAGGCCAATTGAAGGTGATCGGACATATTGGCAACAAGACAAGGGAGTTCACCCTCCAAACTGCTGGCTCACCCTCCAGGCTGAGGCTAGTCACAGACCGCACTAGTATGAGCCCAAGCCGCAATGACCTGGCATTTGTGGATATAGAGGTGGTAGATAGCAAGGGGGTTGTGGTACCATATGCACAGATGCCTATTAGCATACAGATAAAGGGGCCTGGCCAGTTAGCAGGTATAGGCAATGCAAACCCCACTGACGTGGCCAGCTTCCAAAGGCCCACCAGGAATGCATGGCAGGGCAGGCTCCAGGCAATAGTCAGACCCACAGGCGACAGGGGCCTCATTGAAGTAGTAGCCAGTGCAGATGGGGTTCGAGAGGGAAGGGTCAGGATATCCATAAGGTAGTTATGGCAAGATCGGCAGTAGGCTTGATCCATATCTTGCTAGGTGCTGGTCTACTCCTTGCAGTATCGCCAGGTGAGCCCGCCATCAAGAGGCCCAACCTTCTTGACAATATCGCAAGGCCCTTGCGATACAGCCCTGATGGCACCGACCTGGTCATAGAAAACGGTACTGAGTCCTTCAATAGGCCCCTTTATGGTGGCAATACTGCATTCCGTGTGGATGCTGGTGACAGGCCTGAGTTTGGGCTGTACCTGCCAGGCCGAGGTGGGGTCTTGCGGCTGGGTATGAGGACTGGCTCTGGTGCTAAGTGGCTGCAGGATGCAGGCAGGATCAGGGCCATCTACAGATCGGGCTCTATGTTATACAGGATCTCGGATGGGCTATTGGATCAAGCACAGATAGAGCTGACTGCAATCGCGTTATACAACACAGAAGGTCTGATTGTGAAGGTAGGATTGGTCGAATCCAATGAACCGATCGAGTTGATCTGGGCATATGGCGGGGTAAATGGCCAAAGGGGTAGACGCAATGTGGACATAGGCGCTGAGGACCAACCTGTAAGTACCTGGTGGCAATTGAGGCCAGAATACTGTAGAGACAATCAGTTCGTGATCGAGGGTAATCGATTCACGCTGCACTCAGCACATGGCCAGGTATTTGGACTGGGGCCTAAAGGCACACAGCTTGCCATCTCTGATGCCAACTACTGGCACTGGCTGGATCAACTCCTTGGCCATCTGGGCCAGCCGACCAGCCAACCTGTAATCGTGGGGCGATTTGTCATTACTGGCGATAGACCTGGGTGGATCCTCTTGCAACGCGCCAGGCCCGAGGATATGGATCTGGAGGAGGTCTTTAGGCTCGCAGAATTGCAAAGGTCCAGGATCGCTACAAGGTGCATAGTCGAGACGCCAGATCCGTTTATCAATGCAGCAGCATCTGCCCTCAATACTGCAACTGATGCCATCTGGGATGAACCATCTGGGACGGTCATGCATGGTGCAGTGGCCTGGAGATCAAGGCTCTTGGGCTGGAGGGGCCCATACGCCAACGATGCCATGGGCTGC
>JARYLO010000123.1 GCA_029907605.1 Sedimentisphaerales bacterium | reverse complement strand
TCTCAGCAATGCAGGAGAGCAGATCAGACTCCAGGATCCCACAGGCAAGGTCATACTGGAGTTCACATACGACGACGATTGGTACCCAAGCACGGACGGCGGAGGATTCTCATTGGTGGTCGATCACCAGCCGGCCGATCCGAACCTGCTGTCAAGCAAGGCAGCATGGCGGCCAAGCACCTCTTTCAATGGCTCACCGGGTAGGCAAGACAACTGACCAGGCCATAGCCAGGTAAACAAGGCCGCACCAGAATCCCGTTGACTAGCAGGTCCCAAAATGCTAGAGTATAATTAATTTGGTTTCTATTAGGAGTTCGCAAAGCGACGTCCTGGGCAGACGGCAGAGGGATGGTGTCGGTAAAGATCCAACGGGATTAGACATGTTGCTCAATGAAGGAGGTAGGCAGACCTGTTACGACTAGCACTTTCCTCTCAAGGAGCTCTGTGAACTGGACCAAGGCCTGTTTGGTCTACAGGCCATGCGAATGGTGTTAAAGCCTAAGGGCCTGGCAGTTTAGAGGTAAAGGAGGTGGTCAAAGGACCAGGTTATGAAAGCAATTAAGATGCCAAGGTAGTATCTCAAAGGCGTTGATGGTGAAAGGAGAAAGCTTATGAGCAGAAAACCCCTAGTTGCAATGTTAGTCTTGATCTTGATGGCACCAGTGATCACATATGGTGCCGATCTGTTACTGGCGGACTGGGAGAGCGGCCTTGACGGCTGGATCCCCAATAACTGGGACAAGCCCCAGACATATCTCTTCAGTTACTGGAAAGGTGTGACCTCAGGCAAGAGGGCCTTGATGTTGATCGTTCCAAGGCCAGGCTGGACCATAGCGGCCCTTGTAAAGTTCCAGGATGTGTACAAGAATGACCCTGCCGCCCTTGCAGACCTGACCGCAAAGTGGATGGCAGCAAAGACCTTAGAGGTGGACATCACCATAGACCCAGGAAACTGGCTTGCCAGACCCGGGACAGATGCATGGGTCAACGTCTCACTGGTATTCAATACCCAAAATGGCGGCTGGGTATCCTTGCCGGTCATATCCGACAGCGTCAATCCTGGCAGTCCAGGTGGGTGGGATCCGGTAAACTTCCCCAAGCTCCAGACCAGGCACATTGTGTATGACCTCAGAGAGATCAACAAGACACTCAAGGCCGCAGGTGGCCCTGGCTGGTGGTTTGAGATCTTTGCCATAGTCAATTCCGGTCCGGCTTATGAGAAGGGTGGCGCATTCTATATGGATAACCTGAAGCTCTCTGGGATCCCAACGATTACCTGGGTGAGCTTCCACGGTGCTGATGATGCCCCATCAGCAGGTGCTGCTGGCGCGGGCTTTACTACTGCCCCTGACAAGCCCTATACCGACCTGCTCAAGGCACAGGGCTACTTTGTGAACAGGTATGTCACTACTGGCAATCCAAACCTTGATGTATTGAACGCCAGCGACCTGGTGATCATCAGCCGGTCGGTCAGTAGCAGCCACTACCAGAATGTCTCTGCGGACACCTGGAACAGTGTGACCGCCCCGATGATCATCTGTGGTGGGTATGTCCTCAGGAAGAACCGCATGGGCTACGTTACAGGAAACGACATACCGGATACGACCGGCGACATAACCCTCACAGTGACTGACCCGACACACCCGATCTTCAAGGGTATCAAGCTGACCGACAGTACCATGGTCAATCCTTATGCAGGGATCGTCACCTACCCAACCGATGGCGTGACCCTTGCGAGAGGCATCTCTGTTAACACGAACCCGCCGGACGATGAAGGGCTTGTGCTTGCCACGGTCTCTGCAGCCGGCAATGGGCCTGTAGGCAGCATGATCATCGGCGAATGGCTTGCAGGCAGTACCCTCGTGCACGATGGTGGTGCAGGTACCAATGTCCTTGGTGGCCATAGACTGGTCTTGCTAACTGGCTCTCGAGAGGCGCAAGGCATCAGTGCCGAGACGGCCGGCATGTACGACCTTTATGAAGATGGTGCGAAGATATTCCTGAACGCCGTTGAATACATGCTCAACTCCAAGACAACCGCCATTGAGCTGGTCAACCCCAGCTTTGAGCTGCCAGGTCTTGGCAAGATCAAGGGCTGGAATGGCGAGGGCATAGGGGGCACCCCTGCAGAGGATATACCTGGCTGGGCAACGGATGGTACGCCAGTGGATTCTGGCGTAGAGACCGGCTGGGGTGCTACTGACGGCGAATACACTGCCTTCCTGAAGGCCAAGGATCCGATGGTCTATCAGCTTACGGACTATGTGGCCAAGGAAGGGGACGTGTTCATGCTGAAGGTCGATGCAAAGAACAATTGGCAGGCCACCAAGTTTGCGATGATCATCTACTACGATGAGATGGGCATCCCGATTCCGGTGGCAACCAAGACCGTTACATTGACCGACGCCATGCAGACCTTTACACTTGTGTTCAGGGCCAATGACTTCCCTGAGTGTATAGGCAAGCAGATCGGCGTACAGTTCGCCAACTCTAGCCCAGTAGCGGATAGCTGGGTTGGATTTGACAATGTCAGGCTGTCTGTCACTGCCGTAGCACAGTAGTGAGCAGACCAAGGGCCAATAGAAAGGGCCTGGCCGATTGGCCAGGCCCTTTTTCTAGGGACGCCTTACTGGCCTGCAACGGTCAGACGGATCTCGTCTATGTAGACCTTGCCAGTACCTGTAGCCTTTGGCGAGCTGCGATCACCTATCCCAACCGTTAGGGCCTTGATAGCCTCGATATTCACACCTGCTGAGGTAAATGTAGAAAGCGGTATGTCCCATTGGACCCAAAGTCCCTTGGCTATCTGGTAGGGATCGGGATTGACCACCAACTTCTTAGTGCCTGCGGTGTCCTCCACCTCAACATATATCTTGTCAGGCACATTACCTAATGGCTGTGTGGCCCCAATCTCAGCACTGACCCAGTTGCCACTGACAAGGCCTGAGCTTGCTACATCGCTGAACATCGCGGCAGTCGGTACATTGGCAACATGGCTGCACACCGCCAGACCTATATATACATCGGAAGGCATCTCTATCGTCGCCTGCGATTGAGTTGCATCTGCACCAACTGGCGTCCAGGTCAGGCCATCTGCAGAACATTCGCCGATAAAGGTATTCCCTGTCCTGGTGATCCTGACCCAATAAGGGGCATTCACGCCCTTTAGGTCCGTATTGTAGCTGGTACCTCCTGACTCAAGCCTCCTTTGGAAAGATACCCCCTGCCTGGGTGTCACTACGACCATCGCGTGCCTGGAGCTGCTGTCCAGGCCCTCCCTTATCATGACACCTGCCTTGGCCCATTCGTGGCTATCTGTCACCGACATGACCCTGGCGGTCAAACTGCCGTTTCCGCTGAGCCTCTTATATACGAACCTGAACTGGTCTGTCGTGTCCCAGATATCAGCACCCTGGCCATTCATGAGGATAAGGCCAGGCGAGACCTCTGCAAACCCGACCGCCTCACCCCAGACAAACAAGGTCAGGTACTCCAACCCCACCTTCTTCCAGGACTGAGCTGGCAAGAAGGTCCTCTTTGCCTCTGAATAGTAAGGCGGCTTGGTGTTATCATAGGCAAATGGCATGGACTGTCCGCCTGCATACACGACCGACCGCTCTGCATATGGGGCTGAGAGGTTACCGACAGTAGAACCTGTGCCATTGCCGCCAGCCGGACCGACGTTGCATTGGGTGGCACCGCTGTGACCAAGGCCATCGAGCCAGGCAAAGAATATCCTATTGCAGTCATCGTTATACGACTCGAAGTCGTCTACCACCGCATATCCTATGGTCTTAAAGCCCCATATATCCCCCTGCCAGACAGGAGGCTCTGCAGCCTGGTTGACCTCATCCACTCGCCAGTAGTAGGTCTGACCATAGCCTGGGTTCAGGGCAGATAGGCCATACCTTGCCTCACTCAGCACTACTGGGCTGACAGTGCCTGCTGATATCGCAGCCTGGTCCGTCCCGATGTAGAGCGTATGGGACCCTGCCTCCCTGCCCGGCCTCCACCGCAATACCGTATCCAGCGGGACATCCGTAGCGCCATCGGGCGGCTCTGGCAAGAAGGCCTGGGTCGGTATCTGGTAGAACCTGACCTCACTAAGACTGGCCCTGTTGCCACCGCTCCAGGTCTCATTGATGGTGAGCCTGACGAACTTGGCCACCTTCCCCTTCATATCCACGATGATGTCCGTCTTGTAGCCTTCCTCACCTGGTGCCTGTGCAAACTCCTGGACATCAGGCAGCTCGACCCAATTGACGCCATCGGTGGAGAGGGTGATGGAGACGGTCTTTGCACCAAAACCGCTGATCGCCTCTGTCAACTGGTTTGAGTTCCACACCCACAGTTGATACAGCTTGTAGGGTTTGTCGAATTCATACTGTATCCACGGCGGTGTGGGTCCCTTTGGGTTGCTCAACCACATATCGGTCAGTGCAATAGAATGACCATCGCCCTTCATGCCAGAACCGTCTATGGTCCGCTCTGGAGGGGTCATGGCCTGGTTGAAGGTGCTGGAAGCAGTGACGGCCACTGGCGTTAGTGGGTATGCGTAGGGCTCCACGGTGAAGCTCCAGACCACCCCTGGGAAGATCGTGTAGTCCGGCGGGCCATTGACCTCGTCCACACGCCAGTAATAGGTCTGGCCATATGCCAAAAGCCCAGGGGGCTCGAAGGTACTCTGCTGCTGATCTCTTGAAAGCAACACGCCCTTTGGGTCATCCCTGGAGGCAGAGTTTACGTCATCGAAGTCCGTACCAAGGTAGACATCGTGTGTCTTGGCATATGGACCTGCCAGCCATGAAAGCACCACATCCCTTCGCACGTCCGTGGCATTCAGGCCAGGATATGGCTTGGCCGCTACAGGCAGTTCCTGATATGCGATGATCTGCTTGATCTCTTCTGGCGAAAGGGCATGGTTGTAGAACCTCACATCGTCCAGGATACCAGTAAAGAGGCCTTCTGGTCCGGTGTTAGCTGCATTAGACCTGGCCCCAATGTACAACCTCTGCGTGGCTGCAGTCACCTTGCCAGGGTTGGTCTGCCACTTGGCATTCTCAACACCATTGAAGTAGATGTACTTGAGGTTGTTCTCATTGTCATAGACACAGGCAATGTGCACCCATTCGTTCAACGGAGGCACGGTGCTACTTGGGGTATCCTCCACACTATCACCGGTATGGCCCACCCCTCGCGTAGTAAAGCTGAGGGCATTGACTGGCTGGGTGTATGTATTGGGGTATTGGCTTGCCCACCAGCTACCAAAACGCCTTAAACACCAGCCTACACCATCGCTCCTATTACCGATCAGTGTGTGGACCCATTCGGATGACCAATCCTGGATGTTCGCCCATATGGCCACACTGAAGCTGCCCTCAGGGTTGAACTCGGGCTTGGTACCTATCTCCACACAGTCATCTGTGCCGTCAAACATCAGTGCACCACCCTTGACCCCATCGACCCAGACTGCACCCCCTCGCACTATACCATCATTTGTGCCTGCCGAGTCCCTGGCCAGGCCACCTGTGCCATCGTTTAGCTTCCAGTGCGCAACCAGCTCGCCAGAAGCAATCTCGACTGCGGCTGCCATGCCTGCTGCTACCACGATTAACCTAAGCATTCTAGACATGCTGATCCTCCCTCAAAAAGGACTGCTGATTCACCATCAATTCCTGGACCTTTCTAAGAACGCTGATGCTATATCTCGCTGTTTCCACCTCCTTTCTTGAATACAAACCAGATCCCAGGCCGCCCAGACGTGCAGGACTCACCAAGAAGGTCCTAAAACACAACATTAACTCTAGCACAATAGATGCCTGGATACAACTATGACCTGACAACCTCCATGCAGAGGTCCACAAAGCGACTGACCGTCAGGTCCATTGTGTAATGCCTAAGTAGACCTTCTCTGCCCGACTTGCCCAGTTCGAACGCCCCCTGCCTATCACGCAAGACATACTCTAGGGCCGCACCCAAGGACTGGACCGTGTGGTCCTTGTAGAGCACAAGACCCCCTGTGTGGGATTGCAGTTCAGGCAGTACGCCATGGTCTGGGCCAACCACAGGCACCCCACATGCAAGTGCCTCTAGTGCGTATCTGGCTGCAGCAACTGGTCTTGTTTCAGGTACGGCCAGTACTGTAAGGCCGTCAAAGAAGGCCTGACGCTGCCTCAGTTCCTGCCATGGCCAAAAGCTGACCGCATCCCCAAGGCCAGCAGCCCTACACCTCCTAATCATCCTCCTGACAAAGGCCTTATCCCCTCGCTCTTGCCCGCCACATAACCTAAGCTGCAATAGTCCTAGACCAGGCACTCTTCTTAAGCACAAGAATGTCTCGACCAGAAGATCCAGCCCGCCAAACCATGATAGCCTGGATAGATACCCTATGACCGGCGTATCAGACGGCCCCTGCGCAGGCACATAATCCTTGTGGTTGACCCCTATTGGGATGACACAGACCTTGCTTGAGTCGATCGCCAGATACCCCCTCATCAATCCTGCATAATAGTGGCTGACCGCCACAAAACACCTGACATATCCAGCAGCAGACCTGATCAACTCCCAGGCCTTATCACTATAGGGCCTGGGCAAGGCATCCAGGAAACCGTCCTCATCCTGGAGCAGACATACCACAGGCAAGCCCAGTCTCCTGATAGGTTCGGCCAGTCCGACCAGCAAGGCGTTTGAAAGGCAGACCAGGTCGAATCCCTTCTGGACGGTTCTAAGCCATCCCAACAGCCTCTGGAGCTCCTTGGCCTGCCTACCAGCCGGACCTTGGAGCATGGAGACCGTTGTCTGGCCGAGTTGCCTGGCACTGGTCATACCCGTCCACCTGCTTAGCCACCGCAGTAGCCTAGGGCTATCAAGGACCTGGTCCAACCAGCGAGGGGAGTGCCGAAAGAGACCGAGATTCTGTTGCAGAAAGACGTTTATCCCGCCAAAGAATAGCGGTGACCTGACCAGATCTGCGTTGTCAGCACCAACCGGCAGGTACATTGGGACCAATACCACATCGTGCCCTGCATCTCGTAGGCCACGGACCAGGTCAAGATCCCTCAGGCAGTTCTCGCAATAGAAGCCATCTCCTGTGCCTGCGGTCAAAAAGAGTATCCGTATCGGCCTGGTCACGGTCATTCTAGATGGCCAAAGGCATATACATTGCCGTCTTCAGATCCGGTTACTACTACACCGTAGCCTACTGCAGGGCCGCCAACTATCGGTTTGCCGACCTGATATGACCACAAAAGCCGGCCATTGTCCAAGCTGACCACGTACAACCTACCATCATCACTGCCAAATATCACCTTGCCGTCACATATGACCGGCGAACAATCCACGTTTCCCATGGTCAGGAAGCTCCAGATCTCCTTACCTGTGCCAAGATCCAGACAGTGTAAACGCTTGTCTCTGGCCCCGAACACAAGTACGTCCTTCCAGATGGCCGGACAGGAGAGGATGGGAACATCACCCAGACTATTACGCCAAACGATCCTTCCATCCTCAACCGATATCTTCAGCAAGTCCCCTGCATAGTTGCCCACATATGCATGCTCATCTCTGACTGCAACAGAACCGGCGATATATGAACCGCTCTCCACAGTTCCGATGGCATTGCCGTCTGGTACAGAGATCATATGGACTAGGGAATCGCAACCTCCGATGATGCATCTGTCCTGCACGATGGCAGGCGAGCCATTTATGTAACTACCGGTCTTGTATGACCAGATCGGCCTTCCGGTTAGGGCCTCCAGACAATACAGATAGCCGTCATAGCTACCTACAAGGATCCTGACCTGACCATCCCCGGCCCGA